>CAJUBX010000011.1 GCA_910585165.1 uncultured Oscillibacter sp.
TGGCCAGCTCGTCCGCCCGGCGGAAGGCGCTGATGAACAGCGGCACCAGAATGGGGACCAGGGCCCTTGCCTTCTCCATCAGGTTTCCGCTCTCAAAGTCCGCACCCCGGGCCTTCTGCGCGGACATTATTTTGTCCGTCTCCTCAATCAGGGTCGGGATGAACCGCAGCGCGATGGACATGATCATGGTCAGCTCGTGGACCGGGACATGGAACCGCTTCAAGCCGTTCATCAGCCGCTCCAGGCCGTCGGTAAGGCTGATGGGGCTGGTGGTATAGGTCATGAGGAAGGTGCCCATGATGAGAAGCATAATCCGCAGGACCATGAAGACGGCGTTTCGAAGGCCCGTATCCGTAATATGGAAGGGGCCCCAGGCCCACAGCTCGTTGGCCCCGGGAGTAAAAAACAGATTCAGCACTCCGGTAAAGATAATGATGAACAGCACCGGCTTCAAGCCCTTCACCAGGGCCTTGAACCCCACTTTGGAAATCCGCACGCAGGCCGCCAGCACCAGGGCCATAAGCCCGTAAGCGAGGAAGCTCTTGGCGGTGAACAGCGCCGCGATATACAAAACCACCAGCAGGATTTTCGTCCGTGGGTCCAGCCTGTGGGCGGGGGTATTTCCCGGGAAATACTGGCCCAGGGTAATATCCTTCAGCATGGGGCCCCTCCCCTCTTGAGGGCCAGGAGCTGCCGCTCCAGGTCCTCCACAGTGTAGACGGCAGGGTCGATGGGCAGTCCCCGGTCCCGGAGAGCCATGGCCACCCGGGTAATCTGGGGCACGTCCAGCCCGGCGGCCAGCAGCTCCTCCCCCCGGGCGAAGACCTCCGCCGGGGTTCCGCTCATTAAAACATGGGCGGACTTCAGCACCAGGATGCGGTCCGCATTCCGGGCAATTTCGTCCATGCTGTGGCTGACCAGGATAATCGTGGTCCCCTTGTTCCGGTGATACTCCCGGATGTTGGCCATCAGGTTCTCCCGGCCCGCTGGGTCCAGGCCCGCCGTGGGCTCGTCCAGCACCAGCACCTTGGGTTCCATGGCCAGCACGCCCGCCAGGGCCACCCGGCGCTTTTGCCCGCCGGAGAGCTCGAAGGGGGATTTTTCCAGATGCTCGTCCAAAACGCCCACCAGGCGGGCGGCCTCCCGGACGGCGCGGTCCAACTCATCCCCTGTTTTTCCCTGGTTCCTGGGACCGAAGGAGATATCCTTATAGACCGTCTCCTCAAAGAGCTGGTACTCCGGGTACTGGAATACCAGACCCACCTGGAAGCGAACGTTTCGAATCTTTTTCGGCTCCGCCCAGATATCCTTTCCCTCCAGCAGGACCTGCCCGGAGGTGGGCTTTAAAAGGCCGTTCAGGTGCTGAATCAAGGTGGATTTCCCGGACCCGGTGTGCCCGATGACGCCCAGGAACTCCCCCGGCTCCACGGCGAAGCTGACGTCCTCCACCGCGCTGCGCTGGAAGGGCGTCCCGATACCGTAAGTATGGGTCAGGTTTTTGATCTCTAAAATCGGCAAATCCGGTCCTCCTATTCCTTCTCCAGGGCCCTGGCCACGGCGGCGGCGCACTCCTCCACGCCGAGAGCCTCCAGAGGCACATCCCAGCCATCCTGACGGAGGCGGTCCAGCAGGTCCACGGTGTCCGGCACGGTCAGTCCCAAATGCCGGAGGCGGGCCACCTGGCAAAATACCTCCCGGGGCGTTCCGTCCAGGTCCACCCGTCCGTCGTTCATGACCAGGACCCGGTCCGCACCCTCCGCCTCGTTCATGTGATGGGTAATCAAAATCACCGTAATGCCCTTTTCCTTATTCAGGCGGTGGACGGCGGACAGCACCTCCCGCCGCCCGATGGGGTCCAGCATGGCGGTGGCCTCGTCCAGCACCACGCAGGCGGGCTCCATGGCGATAACTCCGGCGATGGCAATGCGCTGCTTCTGCCCGCCGGAGAGGAGATGGGGCGCGTGGGTCACAAACTCATCCATGCCCACGGCCCTCAGCGCCTCGTCCACCCGGCGGCGGATTTCCTCTGTGGGCACGCCCAGGTTTTCCGGGGCGAAGGCCACATCCTCCTCCACCACATTGGCAACAATCTGGTTGTCCGGATTCTGGAACACCATGCCCACCCGCTGGCGGATAGCCAGGAGCAGATCCGGATCCAGGGTGTCCATACCCTCCACCAGGACCTTTCCCCCGGCGGGGAGCAAAACCGCATTGAAGGTCTTGGCAAGAGTGGACTTCCCGGAGCCGTTGTGGCCCAGGACAACCACAAAGCTGCCCTTTTCAATTTCCAGGTCCACGCCCCGGAGGGCGTACACCGGCTTTTGCCCCTCGTCCACCGGATAGGCGAAGCGGAGGCTTTCTGTTTCAATCATTGTCGGCATTCGGTTTCCTCATTTCCGTAAACATGGAATCGCTCCGTAAGCCCGGCGGCCGGCCGGCGCAGGAGTCTCCAGAGCCAATAGCCGCAGAGCAGCCTCCATCTGAATTCTCCCTATTCGCTGAACCAGCGGCCCGTGGCCCCGCAGGGGAGGGCCAGCCCCGTAGCCGTTACGGGAAGCCCCAGCTCGTCCCAGGTGCATTTTCCCCCGAACTTCTCCTTTACCAGGAGGTTCAAAAGATACCCCAGCACCGACGGGGCCAGGCCCGTGGTATAGGAGTTTATCAGCACAAACAGGGGCTTGTCCGACAGCACTCCGGCGCAGAGCTTCACAAAGGGATACAGGTTCTCCTCCAGCTTCCAGACCTCGCCGCCGGGGCCCCGGCCATAGCTGGGCGGGTCCATGACGATGGCGTCATAAGTCTTCCCCCGGCGGATTTCCCGCTCCACGAACTTGGCGCAGTCGTCCACAATCCAGCGGATGGGAGCCTCTCCCAAGCCGGAGAGCCTGGCATTCTCCCGGGCCCAGGCCACCATGCCCTTGGCGGCGTCCACATGGCAGACGCTGGCTCCGGCCCTGGCGCAGGCCGCAGTGGCCCCGCCGGTGTAGGCAAAGAGGTTCAGCACCCGGACGGGCCGCCCGGCGGTTTTAATTTTCTCCGCCATGAAGTCCCAATTCACCGCCTGCTCGGGAAAGAGGCCGGTGTGCTTGAAGTTCATGGGCTTCACCTGAAAGGTCAGGTCCCTGTATGTGATTTTCCAGCTCTCCGGCAGGGACTTCTTCTCCCAGCGGCCCCCTCCGGTGGAGGAGCGGAGATAGCGCCCCCCTGCCCTGCGCCAGGCGGGATGCTCCCGCGGCGTTTCCCAGATGGCCTGGGGGTCCGGGCGGACCAGCACCTGGCGGTCCCAGCGTTCCAGGCGCTCCCCGCCGCCGCAGTCCAGCAGCTCATAGTCCACCCATCTGTCCGCAGTCCACATGGCCGTTCCCCCTTGTTTTCTCAATATAGTAGATCGGGTTATTATACCGCTTCCATGGGCATTTCGTCAACTATACATTGCCGGATTTAATCCGTGTTACGATGCGGACTTAAATTTGGCCGGAGCTGGCCACGCCGCTGACGGAATCACTGAAAAATCTGTGTTGGAGACGATTGAAACTGCAATTTGCTTGCAGAGTTCCTGTAAGCAAGCCCCATTTCTGTGAGCGCTTTTTGCTGCAAAGACGCTGGACTATTTGACGCTTAGAGCCTGTTTAAAATCTATCAAAATGCCGTCTCAGTCCATCTTTTTCCGCTGGGACTGCGTTGATTTGACTTGAAATCCGTCAGGATTCCTGCGTCAAATCGCCTTGCCCAGCAAAAAAATCTGAGCTGATCCGGCATTCCGCCAGATATTAAACAGGCTCTTAGGATTAAAAAAACCCCACCCCTCAAAATTGAGAGGTGGCCCTCTAATCTGAACAAGCAAATGGTTTCCAGCATAGGGGCCGCCTTTGGACGCAAAAAGCGCACGATTTAGCAATCGTGCGCTTTTGTGCCGTTAAACGGCCGCCGCATAGGATTTCTTCCGCTGTAACATATCCGGATCTTCTTATACTGCTGAAAAGGTTCTCGCCGGGAAAATGCCGGAACAAGCGGCTCTTTTCACTCCACGGCCGCATTCAGGAGGCGGATCAGCTCCTCCTTGCCCATTCCCTTTTCAGCGGAGAAGGGCAGGAGAACATCCTTTTCCCCCAGCTCCAGCGTCTCACGGATCAGCGCCAGGGCGGGATCGATCTGGCTTTTTTTCAGCTTATCCAGCTTGTTGGCCACAACGATTTCCGGGCAGCCCGTCTCCCGGAACCAGCCGTGCATCGTCAAATCATTGGCGGTGGGTTTGTGCCGGGCGTCCACAATCAGAACTCCCGCCGTAATATGAGCCTCCTGGAAATAGCTCTCCATCAGCCGGCCCCAGCGCTCCTTCTCCGCTTTGGAGACCTTGGCATACCCGTAGCCCGGCAAATCCACCAGATAGGCTTTCCGGTCCGCCAGATAGTAGTTCACCTGAGTGGTTTTGCCGGGGGAGGACCCCACATAGGCCAGATTCTTCCGGCCCAGCAGCCGGTTAATCACCGAGGATTTTCCAACGTTGGACCGGCCCGCAAAGGCAAACTGGGGCAGGCCGTCCCAGAGGAACTGCTCCCGGCTTCCGGCGGAACGGATAAACTCCGCCTTTCCAAAGTTGATGGGCATAGCGCCTCCTTTACTGCCGCAGGACGGCTTCCGCTTTCTCCCGGGCTGCCGGGACGAACCCCGGTTCCGGCGCCTCCTCCCGGGCCGCTTCCGGCAGGGGCGCCAGCGCCGCGGCGAACACCTGGTCGATGGTTTCCACCGGAATGAAGTTCAAGGCCGCCCGGACCGTCTGATCGATTTCCTCCAGGTCCCGCAGGTTGTCCTTGGGAATCAGCACCGTGCCGATGCCGTTTCGCAGGGCGGCCATGGTTTTCTCCTTCAATCCGCCGATAGCCAGCACCCGGCCCCGGAGAGTCACCTCCCCCGTCATGGCAATGCCGGCTTTGATCTTCCGCTCCGTCAGAGCGGAGAGCATGGCTGTGGTAACGGCAATGCCCGCCGAGGGGCCGTCCTTGGGCACCGCGCCCTCTGGGAAATGGACGTGGATGTCTTTGTTCTTATAAAACTCCGCCTCAACGCCCAGCACCTCCGCCCGGCTGCGGATGCAGCTCAGCGCCGCCTGGGCGGATTCCTTCATCACATCGCCCAGATTTCCGGTGAGCTCCAGCTTGCCGGTGCCCTCCATGACGCTGACCTCAACTTCCAGTATTTCGCCGCCGGTCTCCGTCCAGGCCAGACCGTTGACCACGCCGACTTCCTCCCGCTCCGTGTGGAGGGCGGGGGGATAGGGCTGGCAGTCCAGGAATTTCGGCAGTTCCTCCTCCGTCACCGTAAGGCGCTTCGTCTCGCCGGAGACCAGCTTCATATCCGTCTTCCGGCAAAGAGCCGCGATCCGGCGTTCCAGCAGGCGGACGCCGGACTCCCGGGTATAGTCCCGAATGATGGCCCGGAGCACATCGTCTCCCACCCGGAGGGCGGACTTTTTCAAGCCGTGCTCCGCCAGCTGCCTGGGCAGCAGGTGCAGACGGGCGATTTCCACCTTCTCCTCGTCGGTGTAGCTGGTAAGCCGGATCACCTCCATCCGGTCCAGCAGGGGCTGGGGGATGGTATCGGTGGTATTGGCAGTGGTAATAAACATAACCTGGCTCAGGTCCACGGGGATTTCCATGTAATGATCCCGGAAGGCGTGGTTCTGCTCACTGTCCAGCACCTCCAGCAGGGCGGAGGCCGGGTCTCCCCTGTAGTCGTTTCCCAGCTTATCAATTTCGTCCAGCAGCAAAAGCGGATTCATGGACCCGCCCCGGATGATGGCGTCAATGACCCGGCCGGGCATGGAACCGATGTAGGTCCGCCGGTGGCCCCGGATATCCGCCTCGTCCCGGACGCCCCCCAGGGACAAGCGGGCCAGCTTCCGGTTCAGCGCTTTGGCGACGGAAATGGCAATGGAGGTCTTCCCCACTCCCGGCGGCCCCACTAGGCAGAGAATCTGCCCCTTGCCCCTGGGGTTCATCTGCCGGACGGCGATGGTCTCCAGAATGCGCTCCTTCACCTTCGACAGGCCGAAGTGGTCCTTTTCCAGCACCTTCCGGGCGGCCTCCACGCTGACCCGCTCCCGGGTCGTTTTATTCCAGGGCATCTCCAGGCATACGTCCAGATAATTTCGAATCACCGAGGCCTCGGCGCTTCCGAAGGGCTGGCGGGAGAGCTTTCCCGCCTCCTTCAGCAGGTGCTTTTCCGCCTCCTCCGCCAAATGCAGCTCTGCAATTCTGCGGCAATAATCCTCCGCCTCGTCCTCGTCGTCGTCCTCTCCCAGCTCGTTTTGAAGGACCCGAATCTGTGTACGGAGAATCTGGTCCCGCTGGGTCCGAATCAGGTGATCCCGGACCTTGCCCTCCATCTCGTGCTCAAAACCCAGGACGCTGCATTCCCGGGCCAGGAGGCCGTTCAGCTTCCGCAAACGGATAAAGGGGGCCAGCTCCTCCAAAATCTCCTGCTTATCCGTATGCCGCAGGGGAATGTTCTGCGCGATGAAATCCGCCAGGCGCCCCGGGTCCCTGCTGTCCATCACTGCGGTGACAATTTCCTCGGGAACGCTTCCGGACAGCTGGGCGTAATCGCTGAACAGGCCCCAGGTCTGGCGGAGCAGGGCTTCCGCCCGGGGGCTCCGGGCCTCGGAGCGGACTTCCTCCGGCAGCTCCTCTATGTTGGCCTGAAGATAGGGAGAAGCCTGCCACAGCCGCCGCAGCCGGGCGCGTTTCCTTCCCTCCACCATGACCCGGGCGGAGCCGGAGGACAATCGGAGAATCTGCCGGATATGGGACACCGTACCGACGGCGTACAGGTCCTTCTCCTCCGGCCGTTCCACGCTGATCTCCCGCTGGGTGACCAGGAAGACGTCCTGCTCCCCCTCCATGGCCCGCTCCAGGGCCGCAATGGAAATGGGGCGCTCCACATCAAAGGTCAGGTTCATATTGGGAAAAACGGTCAGGCCCCGAAGGGCCAGGACAGGCATGTTCATGGTCGTCGGTTCCATAGGTTTGCGCTCCTTTCCAGGGCCTGGGAAATAATTCCAAAGAATGGAATGGGGCTCTACAGCCCGAGAGGAAGGGACAGGCGTCCCTTCCTCTCTTTCGCTCCGGCGGCAAGGCCGGATTCTCGTTTTTCGTCAAGATGCGGACTTGGGAGGGCGGGACTTCCCACCCTTTCCGGGGTTCAGCTTCACGGAGTAGCTCACCTTTTCCGGGTCTTTTGTCAAGATGGGCTGGCCTGTGCCGTCCACGCAGTCCTTGGTAATAACCGCCTTGACAATGGTGGGGTCCGAGGGAATGTCGTACATGATCTGCGTCAGCATTCCCTCCATGACGGCCCGGAGGCCCCGCGCGCCGATATTCCGCTCGATGGCTTTATCGGCGATGGCGTCCAGCGCCTCCAGCTCGAACTCCAATTCCACGTCGTCGTACTCCAGCAGCTTCTTGTACTGCTTCACCAGGGCGTTTTTGGGCTCCTGGAGAATACGGACCAAGTCCTCCCGCCGCAGACCGTTCAGCGGCGCAATCACCGGCAGGCGGCCCACCAGCTCGGGAATGATGCCGTATTTCAGGATGTCGTGCGGCTGGACCTCGTGGAGGATTTTGCTCAAATCCTTGTCCTTCCTGCCCTGGACGTTCGCGCCGAAGCCGATGCTTTTTTGATCCAGCCTCCGCTCGATGATTTTCTCCAGCCCGTCAAAGGCGCCGCCGCAGATGAACAGGATGTTCTTTGTGTTCATCTGGATAAACTCCTGGTGGGGATGCTTCCGCCCGCCTTGGGGCGGGACATTGGCCACGGTTCCCTCCACGATTTTTAAAAGCGCCTGCTGCACCCCCTCGCCGGAGACGTCCCGGGTAATGGAGGTGTTCTCGCTCTTGCGGGCAATCTTGTCGATTTCATCCACGTAGATGATGCCGTGCTCGGCCCGCTCCACGTCGAAATCCGCCGCCTGGAGCAGGCGGAGGAGAATATTCTCCACGTCGTCGCCCACATATCCCGCCTCGGTCAGGGTGGTGGCGTCGGCAATGGCGAAGGGTACTTTCAGAATCTTCGCCAGGGTTTGGGCGAACAGGGTCTTGCCGGAGCCGGTGGGGCCCAGCATCAAAATGTTGCTCTTTTGGAGCTCCACATCCTCGTCGCCGCCGAAGAAAATGCGCTTGTAATGGTTGTACACCGCGACGGAGAGGGCAATTTTTGCCTCCTCCTGGCCGATGACATACTGGTCCAGCACGTCCCGGATTTCCCGGGGCGTGGGCAGCTGGTCCGGCAGGTCCTCCACCGCCGGAGCGTCAGGCTCAAAGCCGTCATTCAGGATGCTCATGCACAAATGGACGCACTCGTCGCAGATGCGCACGCCGGGCCCCTGTATCATGCGGTGAATCTGCTGTTCATGCTTGCCGCAGAAGGAACACCGCAGGGTTTTCTTGCCGTCGTCGTTCATGGTTTCTACCTCTCTATAGGGGATGGGGCTTCGCGTTTACGCCTCGTCCGCTTTCTCTCCCTTGCTGGCCAAAATCTTGTCGATCAGGCCGAACTCCCTGGCCTCTTCCGCGCTCATGAAGTTATCCCGCTCGCAGGCGGCGGTGACTTCCTCAATGGAACGGCCCGTGTTTTCCGCCAGAATGCGGTTCATCCGCTTCTTGATGGTCTCCAGGCGCTTGAGATGGATGGCCATGTCAGTAATCTGGCCCTGAGTTCCGGCGGAGGGCTGGTGAATCATGATCTCCGCGTTGGGCAGGGCAATGCGCTTTCCCTTGGCTCCGGCGGAGAGAAGGAACGCGCCCATGCTGGCGGCCATACCCACACAAATCGTAGACACGTCGCATTTGACATACTGCATGGTATCATAGATGGCCATGCCGTCGGTGACGGAGCCGCCGGGGCTGTTGATATACAGCTGGATATCCTTATCGGGGTCCTGCGCCTCAAGATAGAGGAGCTGGGCCACAATCAGGCTGGCCGTGGTGGCGTTGACCTCCTCGCCCAGAAAGACGATCCGGTCGTTCAGCAGCCGGGAGAAAATATCATAGGACCGCTCGCCCCGGTTGGTCTGCTCTACTACGTAGGGAACTAAACTCAATTTGATAACCTCCAGTCTTTTGTGCGCTTTTGCCGGGTGAAGCGCCCTCCAGCGCAAGCCCATATAACCATTTTCACATGATACCACAGGCATCATGTGAAAATGTGTCGAATCTGTGAACCTACAAGTAAAGATTCGGACTATTTATAAGTTACTCGGCGTCCTTTGCCTCCCCGGACTCCTCGCTTTTCTTCTTCCGGGGCTTCCGGGCAGGCTTTTTCTCCTCGGCGGAAGCCTCCTCCCCGGCGTCAGGCTCCTCCGCCTTCTTTTTCCGGGGCTTCCGGGCGGGCTTCTTCTCCTCGGCGGGAGCTTCCTCCTCCCCGGCGGCGGGCTCCTCGGCGGCCTTCTCCTCCGGCTTGACGGCGGTGGCGTTCTCCACCACCACGTCGATGGCCCGGCGGCTGCACACCTGGTCCTTCACCTGGTCGGCCTGGATGTACTTCTTCACCATCTCCACATCCATGCCGAACTGCTCCGCCAGCTTCTTGTACTCCGCCTCCACGTCCTCGTCGCCGGCCTCGATGTTTTCGGCCTTGATAACCGCCATGACGGCAAGGTCCATCTTCACCTGGCGCAGGGCGGGCTCCTTCGCGTCCTCCAGCAGCTTGGACTCCTGGATGCCGGTCATCTCGAGATACTGCTCATAGGGGATGCCCTGCTGGGCAATCTGGGTGCGGAAGTTTTCCACGAACTGCCGGGCCTGGCCCTCCACCATGGCGTCGGGAATCTCGGCGGTGATGCCCTGGGCCACCTGCTCCATCAGCGCGTCCTCAAAGCCGCGCTGGGCGTCCTTCTCCCGCTCCTCTTTAATCTGCTTTTCCAGGTCCGCCTTCAGCTCGTCCAGGGTATCGAACTCGGATACGTCCTTGGCAAACTCGTCGTCCAGGGCGGGGACTTCCTTCTCCTTGACCTCGTGGCACTTCACCTTGAAAACCACGGCCTTTCCGGCCAGGTCCGCGTGGTAGTCCTCGGGGAAGGTGATATCGATGTCCTTCTCGTCGCCGGCCTTCATGCCCGCGACCTGCTCCTCAAAGCCGGGAACGAAGTTGTGGGAACCCAGCTCCAGACTGTGATTGGTCCCCTTGCCGCCGTCGAAGGGTTTGCCGTCCAGGAAGCCCTCAAAGTCGATGACGGCGGTATCGCCCTCCTTGGCCTCCCGCTCCACGGACACCAGGCGGGTATTCCGGTCGGTGAGGGTCTGGAGGCGGCGGTCCACGTCTTCGGCGGTGACCTGAACCTCCTCCTTGGGGGCGGTCAGGCCCTTATACTGGCCCAGGGTAACCTCGGGATACACGGGCGCGACAGCCTTGAAGGTAAAGCCCTGCCGGGTGCATTCGCCCACCAGCTCCACGGACGGATAGCCCACCACCTGGAGCTCCTTCTCCTTCACGGCGGCCTCATAGGCGTCGGGGAAGGCAATGTTGATGGCCTCGTCGAAGAACACCTCCGCGCCGTACATGCCCTCGATGATCTTCCGGGGGGCCTTGCCGGGGCGGAAGCCGGGGACGTTGATCTTGCCCCGCATCTTCCGGTACGCCTTTTCCATGGCGGCCTCGAACTCGGCGGCCTCCACCTCGATGGTCAACGCGACCTGGCTTTTCTCAATCTTCTCGCAGCTTTTCACACTCATGTTTGTTTTCCTCCGTTCATTCCCGGCCCTCGAACGCATTCCGCCGGGCAGTTTAGTATTCTATCAGAAAAAACTTGAAAATACCAGTCTTTTTTCCTTCAATCGCAAATTTTTTTCGGGACAAAGCCCAGATGGTCGGCGGAGATCAGGGAATACTCCGTTTCCCCCCGCTTTCCCTCCAGCCTCCGGCGGATGGCATGGCCGTGAAGATGGCCGTAGCAGCACAGGGAAACATGGTATTTTTCCAAGGTTTTCAGGATTTCCGGGCACTCGTAGCCCTGGTACAGCGGCGGATAGTGGAGGAAGCACAAAGCCGGCCTCTCCCCCGCCGCCTTTAAGGATGCCTCCAGCCGCCCCACCTCCCGGTTCAAAACCTTCACGTTGTGGGCGTCCTCCTCCAAAAACCAGCCCCGGGTGCCGCAGACGGCATAGTCCCCGTAAAACACGCAGCTGTTGTGAAGAATATCCAGGGTGCGGATGCCCTTTTCATCAAAGAAGCGGCGGAGCTTGGCGGCGGTGGTCCACCAGTAGTCGTGGTTCCCCTTTACCAGGTACTTTTTGCAGGGGAACCGGTCCAGAAAGCGGAAATCCGCCTCCGCCTCCGCCAGGCTCATGCCCCAGGAGGTGTCCCCCGCCAGAACCAGCACGTCCTCCGCCGTCAGGGCCCCCAGGCTCCCGGCGATGCGGTCCGTGTAATTTTCCCAGGCGGGGCCGAAGACCTCCATGGATTTATTGGCCGTCAGGGAGAGGTGCAGGTCCCCGATGGCGTAGAGGGCCATAACGGCTCCCCCCTTTCCCCCACTTTTCTTGAAAGAAAAGTGGGCAAAAGAACTTTCGCTCGCTCTGGTAGTCCGGTGAATATCCAGGCCGGAGCGGCGGCAACGTAGATTAGGTGTTTAGGTACGGTCAAACGGAGCTTTCGTATTCCAGCTCTCCCGCGAAGGACAGGGCAGCGCCGCAGCCCCTGCACCAGCGGGTTTGTCCCCGGCGCTGCAAGGGGGAGGCGGCTCCCTCCCCGCAGCACGGGCACCGCAGTAAATGCCGGGACACAGACACTGCGGCCGCCAGGAGGGCACATCCCGTCACAAACATATACAGGCCAGCGTCCCGGATGCTCTGGATGGTCTCATACAAGGCCCAGAACTCATCTGCACTCTGAGGGCGGGGCACCAGCAGGATTAACGTCAGGATTCCCCCCGCGCCGCAGACGAATCCGACAGCAAACAGCGCCAAGGTCAGCCGGGCCCAGCCCCGTCCCAGCTGAACCCGCCCCCGCCGGTTCAACGGAAGCTCCTCCTCGTGGAGGGGGCCGTCGTCAAAAGGCAGGACATGGCCGCAGCGGGCACAATACTCCTTTCGGTAGACCCAGGTCGGAATCCGGCACCGTTTCCCGCAATGGGGACACCGGGCCATCAGCGGCCAGAACAGCAGCCCCATCAGGATCATCCCCCCGGCGGTATATTGGACGGCAGAAACAAAGAGTCCGAATTCCTGCTGTTCCCGGCTGGTAAACAACGAAGACAGCAGATCAATTCCTACGCCCAGGCAGAACAACATTATCGAAATCTGCGCCCATTTTCGTTTCAGCGTCTTGCCCTCCATGCCTTCTCCTCCCGTCATTGTCCATTATTTCAGGAAGTCCAGCACCACATTATCCATCCCCGCCTTTTCGCAGGTGAGATCGAACCGCCGGGCCTTGCCCTTCAGGGCCGCCAGCCGCCGGGGAACCGCCACGCCGGAAACGGCGTTCAGCTGGTCCAGCAGCTCCACGCCGTCCCCCTTGGGCTCCTGGCCCACGGCCCGGAGGACATGGCCGCAGAATTTATAGGGAGAGGCCGTGGAGACGAAGACCGTGGGGGTCCTGTCCCCCGTCGCCCTCCGGTACTGCTCCAGCACCCCCGCCGCCACGGCGGTGTGGGTATCGATGAGGTAGCCGCAGTCCTTATAATACCGGGCGATGGTCTCCATGGTGCCCGCCTCGTCCAAAAAGCCGCCCCAGAACCGCTCCGCCAGGGCCTTTTTGATGGACCCGGACACCTCGTACCGCCCGCTTCCGTTCAGGGATTCCATATAGCCCCGGACCTCGGCGTCGTTCTCCCCGGAGAGGTCGAACAAAAGCCGCTCCAGGTTGCTGGAAACCAGAATGTCCATAGAGGGACTCATGGTGGTGTGGAAGGGGCGGTTCTTGTCGTACACGCCGGTGCGGAGGAAATCCGTCAGCACGTCGTTTTGGTTGGAGGCGCAGATCAGCTTCCCCACAGGCAGGCCCATGCGCCAGGCGTAGTACGCCGCCAGAATGTCCCCGAAGTTCCCGGTGGGTACGCAGAAGTTCACCTTGTCCCCCATCCGGATTTCCCCGTCCCGGAGCAGGTCGCAGTAGGCGGAGATATAGTACACCACCTGGGGCAGAATGCGGCCCCAGTTGATAGAGTTGGCGGAGGAGAGGAAGTAGCCCCGGTCCGCCAGGGTTTTGCGGATGGCCTCGTCGGAGAAAATCCGCTTCACGCCGGCCTGGGCGTCGTCAAAGTTCCCCACCACGGCGCATACGCCTACGTTATCCCCCTCCTGGGTGACCATCTGGGCCTCCTGCACGGCGGAGACGCCGTCCTTGGGGTAGAAGACCATGATGTTCGTCTGCGCAACATCCGCAAAGCCCTCCATGGCCGCCTTGCCCGTATCGCCGGAAGTGGCCACCAGAATGCAGGCCGTCTTGTCTTCCCCGGTTTTCCGCAGGGCGGCGGAGAGGAGCTGGGGCAGCATTTGCAGGGCCATGTCCTTGAACGCGGAGGTAGGCCCGTGCCACAGCTCCAGGCAGTGGGTGGAGCCGTCCACCTTCCACAGGGGGGCGGCGGCGGGGTGGTCGTACTTGTCGGGGCCGTAGGCATTGCGGGCAAATTCCAGCAGCTCCTCCTCGCTGTAATCCGTCAGATAGAGGGCCATGACCTTGGCGGCCCGCTCTGGATAGGAGGCCCCTGTCAGGCCCTCCAAAAACGCCCCGTCAATCTGGGGAATGGCCTCCGGCGTCAGCAGTCCGCCGTCCCGGGAGAGGCCCAGCTTCACCGCCTCGGCGCCGCCGATTCGAAGGGTCCGGTCTCTGGTGCTCAAATATTTCATACTATCTCGCCTTTCCGATGTAATTGATATCATTTAAATTCATTCGAAAGCATCCTCCAGATAGGCCACCCGGAGTCCGCCGTCTCTTTCCCCGTAAACCTCCGCCACGTCAAAGCGGGCGGGGCAGTCCAGATTGTGAAAGCTCATGTAGAGGCCCGCGGCCCGGCGGAGGCGCTGCCTCTTCCGCCCGTCCACAAACTCCCGGGGCGCCGCGATGGCGCCGGGCCCCCGGCGCTTCACCTCCACAAAGCACAAAACGCCTCCTGGGCTTCGGGCCACAATATCCAGCTCCCCGAAGAGGCAGCGCCACTGGCGGCTTATGATGCTGTAGCCCCGTTTTTCCAGATACCGGGCGGCCAGGGCCTCGCCCTGGTCCCCGGAATCCTTTGTTCCGCTCATATCCGCCCCGCCTCCCACTTTTTCAAAAAGGACTTCCGGTGGGCGGGGCAGGGGCCGTATTCGTCCAAGGCGGCGTAATGAGCCTTCGTGCCGTAGCCCTTGTGCCTGGCAAAGCCGTACTGGGGATACAGCGCGTCCAGTTCCCGGGCGGCATAGCGGTCCCGGCTGACCTTGGCCAGAATGGACGCGGCGGCGATGGAGGCGCTTTTTCCGTCGCCGCCCACCAGGGTTAGGTGAGGCGTTTCAATGGAGACCCGGCTCCCATGGTCCCGGTTGCCGTCAATGAGGGCCAAATCCGGCTTCACGGATAATCCGTCAATGGCCCGCTGCATGGCCAGCATCCGGGCGTTCAATATGTCCAGCTCGTCAATCTCCTCCGCCGTGGCAAAGGCCACGGACCAGGCTTCCGCCCCGGCGGTGATGACGCCGTAGAGGGCTTCCCGCCTCTTCTCCGTCAGCTTCTTGGAGTCGTTCAGCCCTGGGATTTCCATTTCCCGGGGCAAGATGACTGCGGCGGCGTATACCGGTCCCGCCAGAGGGCCCGCCCCCGCCTCGTCCACGCCGCAGAGGACGGCAAACCCTTTATCCCACTGTTCCCGCTCCGGGTCCCACAGGTCCATCCGGCGGCGCTCCTTTCTTCCCGGCCCGGCGGTGAAGCCCGGCGGCATATACAAAGTGGATGAGGCAAAGCAGCAGCCCGGAAGCGAACCCTGCATCGCTCAGCACCCTGCCCGTAAGGCCCGCCGCCTTGTGAAGCAGCGGCCAGGAAAGGGCCGTGAGCTGGTGCATGGGCGCCAGCAGGGAACCCAGCACAAGCAATACCCCCGGCCAGGCCGGAAGCGAACGGTTCTGCCGTGTCACAAGGATCAGCGCCCCGTAGAGGGCGGCGCTGAAACCCCAGTACCATTTTGCGGCCCGGAGAGGCCCCGGTCCCCCGAAGGCAAGCCCCGCGTCCAGAGCCAGCAGCCCCAAAAGCCAAACTCCCAGCAGGACCCAGGTCCGGCCTGTATAGGTTTGATAGAGGCCGTGCCAAAAGGCATGGACGCTGGTATAAACATGCAAAAGCGCCCATGCCGCCGCTCCGGCGGCGCTCCACCCCCTGAAGCCGCCCATCAGGGCTCCTCCAGTGTAAACCGCCCCAGCTTGCCGGAGCGGAACTCGTCCAGCAGGATTTTTGCCATGCGCTCTGTGTCCACCCCGCCGCCGGAGACAAGGAAGCCCCGCCGCCGCCCGGCGGCTTCCAAAAGCCGCCAGCCATAGGCCACGTCATTCTCCTCCCACTCCCGCTCCGGCAGGGCGGGGAGCTTATAGCCGGTTTTCAGGGCCTCGGGGTAACGCTGCGCAAGGTATGCCATCAGGTGGCAGCCCAGGGTCTCCGTGTCCAAAATCTCGTCCTTCACCGCTCCGGTGAAGGCAAGATGCAGACCCGCGTCTTTGCCGTCCAGCTTGGGCCAGAGGATGCCGGGGGTGTCCAGCAGCTCCAGGCCCTTATCAACGGGCACCCACTGCTTGGAACGGGTCACGCCGGGGCGGTCCTCCGCCCTGGCGGTCTTCCGGCCCGCGATTTTGTTGATGAAGGTGGACTTTCCCACGTTGGGAATGCCCAGGACCATGACCCGGACCACCCGGCCCGCCTGGCCCTTCTCCGCGTATGCGCGGAGCTTGTCCGTCAGCAGCTCCCGGAGGCTCGCGGCAAACTTCGCCGTGCCCGCGCCGCTTTTGGAATCCGTCTCCAGCACGGCCCAGCCCTTTTCCCGAAAATAGGCGGTCCAGGCTTTCGTTCCCTCCCGGTCCGCCTGATCCGCCCGGTTCAGCACCACCAAGCGGGGCCTTCCCGCCGTCAGGCCGTCCACATCCGGGTTCCGGCTGGACCGGGGAATGCGGGCGTCCAGAATCTCGCAGACCGCGTCCACGTTTTTCAGCTGCTCGGCAATCATCCGGCGGGTCTTCGCCATATGCCCGGGATACCATTGAATTTCCATTATCCGATTCCCCCAATCCGTCCGAATTCCCGCCTCCCGGTCACGGCGTCCCGGCCGGGAAACAGCAGAAACACCGCCCGGCCGATGATATAGCGCTCGTCCACCGTGCCCACCTCAGCGGAGCGGCTGTCGGTGCTGTTGCTGCGGTTGTCCCCCAGGATGAAGACGCTGCCCTCCGGCACCGTCAGGGGAAACGCGGTCCCCTCCGGCGTGTAGGTGGGCCCGCTGACATAGTCCTCATGGAGCCGCCGGCCGTCCACAAACACCGACCCGGAGGAAAAGTCGATATCCACCACCTGTCCTCCGGTGGCGACGACCCGCTTGACGATGGGCGTGGGGCGGAAGCTCTCCTTCCGCAAAACCACAATATCCCCCTGCCCGTATCCGCCGCAGAGCATGGAGCTGAGCACCAGAAGCCGGTCCCCGTCCTGGAGGGTGGGAACCATGGAGCGGCCGTCCACACCGATAAGGCGGACACCGAAGGTAAAGAGCGTCATCACCGCCAGCACAGAACAGACCAGGGCCTGGACCCACTCGTACAGTTCCCGCTTTTTCTTCTCTTGGAGCTCCGCCCGCGCTTCTTTCCGCATGTCTCTCTATCTCCCTGGGGCGTACCCCTCCTAAAGCGTCCCGATGCGTCCCCATTCCCGCATGCCCAGGCCCTCGGTTTTTCCCGGCAGCAGCAAGAACACCGCCCGGCCGATGAGGCAGCGCTCGTCCACCGCCCCCAGCTCCGGGGCCCGGCTGTCCCGGCTGCCGTTGCGGTTGTCCCCCATCAGGAAGACGCAGCCCTCCGGCACGGTAAAGGGGAACGCCGTCCCCTCCGAGAGGTGGGTGGCCTCCCGGATATAGGGCTCCTCCAGGGCCGCGCCGTCTACATAGACCACGCCCCGGTCAAAATCCACGTCCACAGTCTGCCCTCCGGTTGCAATAACCCGTTTGACAATCGGCTCCCCGTTCTCAAAGGCGGCCTTGGCGGCAATAACCACGTCCCCCCGCTCAAAGTCCCCGCAGAGAACCCGGTTTACCACCAGCAGCAAATCCCCGTTTTGCAGGGTCTCCCGCATGGACCCGCCGGAGACCCCCACCACCCGGGCTCCAAAGGCGAACAGCACCACCGCCGCCAGTACGGAGCACACCAGCGCCTGGGCCCACTCGTAAATTCCCCGGCCCGACTGTTCCTGCTTCTTTTCATCCGGCATTCTAAAACTCCTCCAATGGCTTCAAAGGTTTTCAATCCTAAAATCTTGAATAGTATAACAAGGAAGCCGCAAGATCACAAGGGTTTTTTCCAAAAGGGCCCTTTCCTATGTTTCCGCCGCTTCGTTTTCCCTCTTTCTCAGAGCCTGCATTCATAATCGGGGATACCGAAATGGGCTCTTATATTCATGCCTTATAAATATACCGGACTTCCCGCAGCTCTTTGCCGCCTATATTGACATTTAAATCATCTTTTGTTCCCAGGAACCCAAATCGCTCGTAAAACCTTCTCGCTCTGACGTTCTCTTCAAGAACCCACAAAAAAGCGTCTTTGTATCCCCGGCTTTTCAACTCCGAAAGCACCGTTTCCATAAGGTCCTTCCCATAGCCTTTTCCCATGTAATCCGGCAGCAGGTATATGGAGATAATCTCGCCCCATCCCGGAAACTGCTCAAAGCGCGATTCACAAAAGCTGCTTGTCCCAATCAGTCTGCCATTGTCCAGGCAAAGCAAAGTATTCCTGCCCGGCGTATCTATGCCCGCCGCCCAGCGTTCTTCTGGGATTGAATCAAGATAGTCCTGGGGTATCATGCCGCAATAGGCAAACCTCCAGCTCTCTTTATACAGCCGGCTTATTTCCATTCTGTCGTCCGCCGGGGTTATATACCGGATTTCCATTTCAGCTCCTCCTGTAGCGTCCGGATTGTTCCGCCAATTATAGCACGGCAAATTTCGAAATTCAATCTATGGAATCTGCAGCCGCGAACCCGCCGGGCACCGCTCCGACGGCGCTTCTTCCAAAAAGGGACTGCCCCTGCTCCGCCCAAAACCGTCAAAATCCATTTCGGGTCTTGACAAAGCCGCCCGGGCAGGCGTATGCTATGTTTAGGACCGCTGATTAAATCGGCGCTTCCTTAATTCCAAACGCAAAAACCGATGACGCGGACGAGTAAGCAGGGCCTTGGTTCTCCAAGAGAGCCGCCAGCGGTGGAATGGCGGCAGAAACGAGCCTGTTGAATGGACCGCAGAGGGCGGGCTGAACCGTTCCCCATCTGGGGTCCCCGCAAAATCACTGGATTTTGTGGGGAGATGAGAAAGAAACGGAACTGAGCGGAATTTTCGCCGTCAGGCGGAAATGAAGCGGTGGAGTTTTTTTCGACGAAGTATGCTCCGACGGGCTTTTCCCCCGTTATCAAGGAAAGGCGCGTGCCGGCGCGCCGCCGAGCGGGCGGTTGTTTCTACCGCCAATTTGGGTGGCACCGCAGAAGTTTCAAGACTTTTGTCCCAAAAGCACCTGTGATGGGTCCTTTCTGGGATAGAGGTCTTTTTTTGACGCCCCGGAAGGGGCCGGAAGTCGGAAAGGAGCCGCCGTTATGACAGATGAATAAAGGCCAAGTCCTTTTTCCCCGCACTTTTTTCCCTCCGGCAATTGCGCTTTCCGGAAATTCGTGGTATGCTAATAAGAATTGGACCGGGCCCCGGAGCGGGGCCCGCAGTGAGGTGTGAATCATGGAAAACAAGAAGAAACGGATTTTCAGCGGCATCCAGCCCAGCGGCGAGCTGACTCTGGGCTCTTATATGGGCGCGATCAAAAACTGGGTGGCCCTCCAGGACGAATACGAGTGCGTCTACTGCATCGTGGACATGCACGCCATCACCGTCCGCCAGGTCCCGGCGGACCTGCGCCGCAGGGCTTTGGACCAGCTGGCCCAATACATTGCCTGCGGCCTGGACCCCCAAAAGAGCATCCTGTTCATCCAGAGCCACGTTCCCCAGCACGCGGAGCTCAGCTGGGTGCTGAGCTGCTATACCCAGTTCGGCGAGCTTGGCCGCATGACCCAGTTCAAGCAGAAGTCCCAGCAGCACGCCGACAACATCACCGCCGGCCTTTTCACCTATCCGGTGCTTATGGCGGCGGACATCCTGCTCTACCAGACCGACCTTGTGCCCGTGGGCGAGGACCAGCGCCAGCACGTGGAGCTGTGCCGGGACATCGCCCAGCGCTTCAACGGCGTTTACAGCGACACCTTCGTCCTGCCGGACGCGTTTATTCAGCGGGCCGACCAGGGGGCGCGGATCATGAGCCTGAGCAACCCCATGAACAAAATGAGCAAGTCCGACCCCGAAGGCTGCGTCAACCTGATGGACCCCCCGGAGGTCATTCAGCGCAAGTTCAAGCGGGCCGTCACCGACAGCGAAACCAGCGTCCGCTATGACAGAGATGCCAAGCCCGGCGTTTCCAACCTTCTGACCATCTACTGCGCCGCCACCGGGAAAACCCTGGAGGAGGCGGAGTCCGCGTTTGAGAACCAGGGCTACGGCGTGTTCAAGCCCGCCGTGGGCGACGCGGTCATCGAGCTGTTCCGCCCCATCCGGGAGGAGGCCGGCCGCCTGATGGCGGACAAAGCGTATCTGGAGAGCGTCTACCGGGAGGGGGCGGAGCGGGCCTCCCGCATCGCCGCCCGCACCCTTGCCAAAGTGTATAAAAAAGTGGGCTTCCTGCCCCGGTAAGGAGAACGTGACATGCCCTTAGATCACCAGCTGATCGCCCGCGCCGCCTTTGCCCTGCTGACGGCGCTGGCCGTCAGCTTCCTGATGACCCCGATTGTAAAAACCTTCGCCTACAAGGTGGGGGCGGTGGATGTGCCCAAGGACGCCCGCCGGATGCACAAAATCCCCATCCCCCGCCTGGGGGGTCTGGCCATCTTCATCGGCTTCATGGTCAGCATTCTCATTCTGGGCAACATCCGGGGAAACGGCCAGATGCAGAGCATCCTCCTGGGTTCCGTTATCATTGTGGTGCTGGGCGTGGTGGACGACATCATGGCCCTTCCCGCCATGCTGAAATTTGTGGTGCAGATCGCCGCCGCCCTGATTCCTGCCCTGAACGGCGTGGTGATTCAGGCCTTTTCCAATCCTAATATCTTCTCCGACAACCTTTACTGGGTTCTGGGCCCTCTGTCTGTGCCCTTCACGGTGCTGTGGATCGTGGCGATTACCAACGCCGTAAACCTCATCGACGGGCTGGACGGCCTGGCCAACGGCGTTTCCGCCATCTCGGCCACTACCATGCTGGTCATCGCCCTGCTGGCCTCCGAGTCGGAGGTGGCCGTGGTCATGGCGGCGCTGGTGGGGGCATGCGTGGGCTTCATGCCCTACAACCTCAACCCTGCCAAAATGTTTATGGGGGACACCGGGGCCACCTTCCTTGGCTACATCCTGGCCACCATGTCCATCCAAGGGCTGTTCAAATTTTACGCGGTGATCTCCTTCGCTGTGCCCTTCCTGATTCTGGGGCTGCCCATCTTCGACACGGCGTTCGCCTTCATCCGCCGGATCGCCCATGGGCAAAGCCCCATGCACGCTGACCGGGGCCACATCCACCACCGGCTCATCGACATGGGCCTGAGCCAGAAGCAGGCCGTGGCAACCCTGTACGTCATCTCCGCCATGCTGGGCCTCTCCGCCGTGGTGCTGACCACCGGAGGGGAGCAGAAGGCCATGCTGTTTTTCCTGGCCCTTTGCATCGCGGCGGCGGTGGCCGCCCGGGTGGTGTTCCCCAAGGAAATCCGGGAAGAGCTCCACGAGGAAATGGAGGAGCTGCGGGAGCTGGGGCGCCACGGCGGACAGGCGGAGCAGAAGGACGCTTCCGGCCACGGGGACAAGGAGGAGTGAATGAAACGCGTGCGTATCCTGAGCGTCTTCGGCACCCGGCCGGAGGCCATCAAAATGTGCCCGCTGGTGAAGGAGCTGGCCTCCCGCCCCGGCATTGAGAGCCTCTGCTGCGTCACCGCCCAGCACCGGCAGATGCTGGACAGCGTGCTGGAGGTCTTCGGCGTTGTGCCGGACCGGGATTTGGACATCATGACCCCCCGGCAGACCCTCTCCAGCATTACCAGCAAGTGCCTTTTGGGCATGGATGAGGCGGTGGGTGAGCTGAAGCCGGACATGATTCTGGTTCACGGGGATACCTCCACCACCTTCGCCGGAGCCCTCTCCGCCTACTACCACCAGGTGGCTGTGGGCCATGTGGAGGCAGGGCTTCGGACCTATGACAAATACGCCCCCTTCCCCGAGGAGATGAACCGGGTGCTGACCTCCTCCATCGCGGATCTGCATTTCTGCCCCACCGCCGGGAACCGGGAGAACCTCCTCCGGGAGGGCCGGGACCCCGAGGGCATCTTCGTCACCGGAAACACCGTCATCGACGCGCTGAAAACCACCGTGCGGAAAGATTACCGTTTCGCCACGGAGGAGCTGAACCATCTGCCCTACGGCGAGAAGAAAGTGATTCTCGTCACCTGCCACCGGCGGGAAAACTACGGCGAGCCTATGCGGAACATCATGCTGGCCCTCCGCCAGATTGCCGGGGAAAACCGGGATGTGGAGCTGGTCTACCCCGTTCACCTCAGCCCGGTGGTCCGGGAGGCAGTGGACAAATACCTCCGGGGCGCGCCCCGGGTCCATTTGACCGATCCTCTTCCCGCCGACGAGATGCACAACCTTATGGACCGCTGCTATCTGGTGCTGACGGACTCCGGCGGCCTCCAGGAGGAGGCCCCGGCCTTGGGCAAGCCTGTGCTGGTCCTCCGCCGGGAGACGGAGCGGCCCGAAGCCGTGGCCGCCGGAACCGTGAAGCTGGCCGGGGTGGTGCAGGACGATATTGTCACCATGGCCTCCCGGCTGATTCAGGATAAGCGGGCCTACGGCAAGATGGCCCGCGCCGTGAATCCCTACGGCGACGGAAACGCCTGCCGCCGCATCGCCGACGCCATCGAGTGGCGTTACGGGCTCCGGGCGGAGCGGCCCGCCGGCTATGAGGCGTAACGGGCGATGGACAAGCGGAAGCTGAATTGGATCACCTGGGCCGTGCTGGCCGCGACCATTATCCTTGCGGCTCTGATGCTGGGAGGAAGCCTGAACCGCACCGCCCATATTACCCTCCCCCCCTCCACCCTTCCCAAGGACCCCGCTGCCGAAAACGGCGGCGGGGATGCCGGAACCGCTCTGACGGTGGTGGAGATTACGCCGGAAACGGTCCAATCCGCTGTCGCCAGCCTGTCCCGGCCGGAGGACTACGGGCGGAACGTCACCATCGAATATCTCTGGCCCGGCGGCAGCGGAAAGCACGAGCTCTATACCATTGTCCGCGGCCCGTGGACCCGGGTAGACCGGGGCCTGCCGGACGGGAGCACCCGGATCAGCGTCACCAACGGCGAGGAGACCTATATTTGGTACGGCTACGGCGAAGGCGCGGAGGTCTACTCCGCTCCGGCGGGGAACATCTCCGCCGACGACGAGCAGTCCATTCCCACCTATGAGGATATTTTGACTCTGCCGCCGGAGGACATCGTCCAGGCGGACTACCGCCCCCTGGAGGCGCTGACCTGCATCTATGTGGAAACAGCGGCGGACGAGGCGGGCTATTCCCTGCGGTACTGGGTCAGTGTGGAAAGCGGGCTGCTGGTGCAGGCGGAAAAACTGCTGGGGGAGGATGTTGTTTACCGGATGACCTCCCTCTATGTGGACGAAACGCGCTACGACGCTTCCCGGTTTACCCTGCCCGGCGGCAGGGTGCTTCTGGAGGAGGAAGACGCGGAGCCCTTGGAGCCTATGAATTGAGACGGAAAAAGGACGGGAACTCCCGTCCTTTTTTATTTGGCTATAGAATCAACAGCAGGCCCAGAGCCACCAGCAGCTCCTCGTCCGCGTCCTCCCGGAACAAAAAGAACAGCAGCGCCAGCAGCAGCAGGTCCCCGGTATCCACATGGTCCAGGTGAAACTGGTCCAGCAGGCGCTGGAGAAAACCGGTAAGGGCGTCCGGGGGCCGTCCTCCATGAGGCGGACGGCCCCTGTTGGGCGGCGGGCCCCCAGTGGGAGGGCCTCCCGGGGACGGGTCCTGAGGCCGGGTCCCGGGTTGCGCACCGCTTGGAGGGGGCCCTCCGGGAGGCGGGCTTTGGGACGACGGCCCCGGTCCGCTTGGAGGGGGCCCGCCTGGCGGCCGTTCCCCGGCGCGGGAGCCGACCGGCGTGGGTCCTCCGGTGGACGCGCCGCCGGGAGGCGGAGGCCCTTCTTCCGGAATGCGGGTATAGGAGCCGTTGTCGTTGCGGATATAGCGGTTGTACATGCCTCAGCCCCCCCATCCCGAGAGAAATTTCTTCCCCAGGTGGAACAACCGCGCCAGCTGGAGGGCCCGCTCCACCTTCTCCTGCCGGTCGCTCCGAAGATACGGCCGCAGGGCGTAAAGCAGGTTCCGGGCGTTGGAGTCCCGCTGTCCTCCCAGCTCTTGAATCAGCGGAAGCAAACGGGAGAGAAGTCCCGGGTCCACCCCGCCTCCTCCCATCAGGGAGGACAGCAGGTCTCCCCCGCCTCCCGCGGGAGGCGGGGGTGCGGAGGGCTGAGGCGGGCTCCAGCCGGAACCCGGCTGCGGCCCGGGCGGAGGCGGAGGGGCGGCGGGCTGCCCGCCGTCCCCGCCCAGGGACTGGGCCAGCTGCATAATCTGGCTCATAGCGTCCGGGTTGGACAGTATGCTGCTTAGCTTCTCGTCAAATTCCGCCATACGGGCCAACCCCCCCTTATGATTTCCCTTACTTCTGAACGGCCTTGTTGATCCGTTCCACCAGCTCCGCCCCCTCGGGGCTTTGCATAATCTGGCTTACCATCCGGGTCATGGCCCCGGCGTCGCCCTTGGCGGCGGACTGGACCGCCTTGCGCAGGCCGGCGCCTCCGTCGTCCTGGGTCAGCATCCGCATCAGCGTCTGGCCGTCCCTGGACTGCATCAGGGATTTCAGCATCGCCGGGTTCTTCCGGAGCTGTTCGGCCATCTGAGCCGATTTCTCATCCATATCGCTTCCTCCTTTGCGGTCTTCATGGACAGTATATGAGGCCGGGGGAAAAAAAGTGCCTGTGCGTTCCGCACAGGCGCTTTCGTCTTTTATTTCGCCGCCTTGGCCGTATCGCAGTCCTTCGCCAGGGGGCAGTCCCCGCACTTCGGGCTCCGGGCGGTACAGGTATCCCGACCAAAGAGAACCATCCGGTGGCAGAAGCTGTTGGACTCTTTGGGGGGCAGGACCTCCCGGAGCTGCCGCTCCACCTGGAGGGGGTCCTTGGACCCGTCGGTCATCCCCAGGCGTCCGGTGATGCGGATACAGTGGGTGTCGCAGACATAGGCAGGCTGGCCGTAGATATCCCCCAGAATCAAATTGGCGGTCTTCCGCCCCACGCCGGGGAGGCTGGTCAGCTCCTCCATGGTGCCCGGGACCCTGCCGCCGAACTCGTTGAGCAGCCGCCGGGCGCAGAGCACAATATCCTTGGCCTTGCCGTTGTAAAAGCCGCAAGAATGTATGTATTCCCCCACCTCCCCGGGGTCCGCTTCCGCGAAGCTCTCCAGCGTGGGAAAGCGGGCGTAGAGGGCGGGAGTCACCTGGTTTACCCGCGCGTCGGTGCATTGGGCGGAGAGCCGGACGGCAAAAAGAAGCTCGTAGTCCTTCTCATACTGCAAGGAGCACAGCCCTTCGGGATAAATGCTCTTCAGGGTCTCGATAATGCGCTTCACAGCCGCTTTAGATTTCATGGTAGTTCCTCCAGCAGGTCTTACAAAGCCTTTTATAATCTCTTTTATAAGGATGCCCGGTATGTTTCCGCCGCGTCCAGAAGCTCCCCGGCGCTGGCAAGCAGCGCGTCCGTCACCTTGGCCCCACCGGTGATCCGGGCCAGCTCCGCTTTCCGGCGTTCCCGGTCCAGAAGGACCACGTGGGTATAGGTCCGCCCCTTCTCCTCTCCCTTTTCCACGGAGAAATGGGTGTCCGCCATGGCGGCCAGCTGGGGCAGGTGGGTGACACAGAGAACCTGCTTTCTCCGGCTGACCTGGGCCAGTTTTTCCGCCACCTTCTGGGCCGCCCGGCCGGAGACGCCGGTGTCCACCTCGTCGAAGACCAAAGTGCCCACAGCCTCCTGCTCCGCCAGGACGTTTTTCAGCGCCAGCATGATGCGGGCCAGCTCGCCGCCGGAGGCGATTTTCGCGATGGGCTTTAAATCCTCCCCGGCATTGGCGGACATCAGAAAGCGCACCACGTCGCAACCGTCGGGCCCCGGGTCCCGTCCGGCGAAGTCGATGGCAAAGCGCACCCGGTTCATGTCCAGGTCCCTGAGCTCCTTTTGGATGCGGGCCTCTAGGGCCGCTGCCGCCGTTTTCCGCGCCTTCGTCAGGGCCTTTCCCGCCGTTTGGACGGCGGCTTCCGCCTTGCCCAGCTTCTTTTCCAGCAGAATCCGCGTGTCGTCCGCCGTCTCGATGGCATCCAGCTCCGCTCTGCGCTGGTCCAGATACTCCAACATCTCCTCCACGGTGGCCCCATACTTCTTTTTCAGCCGGTAGAGCTGATCCGCCCGGCTCTCCGCAGCGTCCAGCTCCTCCGGCGAGAAGTCAAAGGCCCCTCGCAAATCCCGGATAATCTCCGCCAAATCATACGCCTCGCTCCGCAGAGCCTCCAGGCGCTTGTACGCCTCCTCCAGCTCTCCGTCCAAGGTCCGCACGCCGGACAAGGCCTCCTCCGCGCCCCGGAGCTGGTTCACCGCCCCGGCGCTCTCGTCGTCGCCGGAAAGGCAGTAATCCGCGCCGGAGAGGGCGGAGAGGTATTTCTCGCCGTTGCGCAGCAGGTTCCGCCGCGCCTCCAGCTCCTCCTCCTCGCCGGGGCGGAGCTCCGCCCGCTCCAGCTCGCCGATCTGAAAGCGGAGGCTGTCCATCCGGCGGGCCTTCTCCGCCTCGTCCATCTGGAGGGCCTTGATTTGATCCCGGAGGTCCGAGAGGACGGCGTAGTCCTTCCGGTATGCCTCCAAAGGTCCTTCCGTTTTGCCGAAGCGGTCCAGGTAGGCCCCGTGGAGCTCCTCGTCCAAAAGCTGGGCCCCGTCGTGCTGTCCGTGGATGTTCAAAAGCTCTCCGCCCAGCTGGCGGAGCTGCGCCACGGTGATGGGACGGCCGTTGACCCGGCAGGCGTTCTTCCCGTCGCCGGAGATTTCCCTCTGGAGGAGCAGGGTTCCGTCCTCATCGGGAGCCAGGCCGTTTTCCCGCAGGCCCGGCAGATCCGCCGGGACGGCGGAGAACTCCGCGCTGACAAAGGCCTTGGCCGCCCCGGTGCGGATCAGGTCCCGAGAGGTCCGTCCCCCCAGAACGGCCCCCATGGCGTCAATGACGATGGACTTGCCCGCGCCGGTCTCGCCGGTAAGGGCGTTGAAGCCCGGGCGGAACCGGATGTCCGCCTCCTCAATGACCGCGATATTCTCAATATGCAGAAGCTCCAGCATAGCCCGTCTCCCCCTTTTCCGCCCTATTTTTTAATAACAAATACACCCAAAAGAACAAGGATCAGGCTTGGAATAATCACGAACAGGAGAGGAAAATCGGTTCCGCTGATGCTGTTCGCCAATCGCATGCAGGCATACGCGATTGTGGCGATCAGCAGCGTAATTCCTGTCAGAATGAACTTTTGGTTCAGCTTCATGTCTGTCCCTCTTTCTATAGCATGTCCTTGATATCCTGGCAAAGCAGCTCCGCCGCCTCGGTATTCCGCATCACAAGCAGAGCCGTGTCGTCCCCCGCCAGGGACCCCACAATGTCGTTCATATCCATATTGTCCAGGGCGGAGCAGGCCCCGTTGGCAAGGCCCGGCATCGTCTTTACCACCACGATGTTCTGTGCATAGTCGATGCTAACGATGCACTCCCGGAAGATGGTCCGCAGCTTCGCCGCCACGTTCAGCGTCGTCCGGTTGCCGGAGACGGCGTATTTATAGACCCCCTGACCCACCGGCTCCTTCATCAGGTGCAGCTGCTTGATGTCCCGGGAAATCGTGGCCTGGGTGCACCGCAGCCCCCGGGCCTGGAGGCGGGTCAAAAGCTGTTCCTGGGTCTCAATGTTCTCCTGGGCGATGATCTCCAGGATCATGGCCTGACGGTCGTTTTTCATGTGTCCATCCCTCCCGGAAGCATTTTTTGCGCGAAAATTTCACAGAAGCTCCGCTCCGTCAGCCGCACCAGCCGGGTCACGCAGCGGGAGCGGCGGATTTGAACCTTGTCGTCCGCCCGCAGGGCAAAGGCCCGGCTCTCGTCCACAAAAAGGTACACCGGCTTACGCCCGTTCCGTTCCAGCTCCACCGTCAGCGTGTGCTCGGGGCTGAGGACATAGGAGGAAAAGCGCATGTTGTGGATGCAGATGGGACAGACCACCATGGTCTGCGCCACCGGCTCCACCACCGGACCGCCGGCGGAGAGGGAGTAGGCCGTGGACCCCGTGGGGGTAGCCACGATGACCCCGTCCCCGGCGATGTCCGCCAGGTGCCGTCCGTCGGACGAAATTTTCAAATGAATCACATGGGAGATGGGACCTTCCCGGATAACGGCCTCGTTGAGGCCGAGATTCGTGTAAATCTGCCGTCCCTCCCGAAAGACGGACACATCCAGCATCATCCGCTGCTCCATTTCGAACTGCCAGTCCCTGAGCTTGCGGAGCTGCTCCAGCTCGGAGGCCTCCAGCTCCGCCACGAACCCAAGGCCCCCCATGTTCACCCCCAGCACCGGCATCTTGTGAAGGGCCGCCAGCTTGGCCAGATGCAATATGGTTCCGTCCCCGCCGAAGGTGATCAGCATATCCGCTCCCCGCAGCTCCTGGGGCAGGGGCAGCACGTCGTAGTCGGCAAAGGCCCCCTCCTTCCGGTCCCGGAAGGGGGAACAGACCACCGTATGAAACCCCATTTCCCGGAGAATGGCCTCCGCCGCCCGGGTGGTCTTCATGCCCTGGTCCCGGTTGGGGTTGGGGCAAAGGATGATTTTCTTGGGATTCATAGGGCGTTTTCCCCCTCTCCATGCTCCTGCAAGCAGCAGTGGGATTCCTCCACCAGGGCCTTCAAATCAAAGGTCCCCGCCGCTCCGCCGCCTTTTTGCAAAAAACCCAAATATTCGATGTTTCCCTCCGGGCCCCGGATGGGGGAATACGTCAGGCCCCGCACCGTCAGCCCCGCCTCCTTGGCGTGGTCCAAATACCGCTCCAGCACCTCCAGGTGGACGGCGGGGTCCCGGACCACGCCCTTCTTCCCCACCTTCTCCCGGCCCGCCTCAAACTGCGGCTTTACC
The DNA here is from genome assembly GCA_910585165.1 of uncultured Oscillibacter sp. GTDB lineage: Bacteria > Bacillota > Clostridia > Oscillospirales > Oscillospiraceae > Oscillibacter. The sequence continues at coordinate 28,547 of CAJUBX010000011.1, forward strand.
AAGGAAACCGCCTGTCCTCCCGGCCCAAGCAGCGCCGCCAGCGGCGGCAGAATCAGCTTCAGCGAAATGAAGCTCACATCCACCGAGGCGAAGGCCAGCTCCTCCGGCACCTGCTCCCGGCTAAGATACCGGGCGTTGGTCCGCTCCAGGCAGATCACCCGGGGATCGCTTCGGAGCTTCCAGGCCAGCTGGCCCCGGCCCACGTCCACGGCGTAAACCCTGGACGCGCCGTTTTGGAGCATGCAGTCCGTAAAGCCCCCGGTAGAGGCTCCGATATCGGCGCAGACCGCCCCCTCCAGACAGATGGGGAAGGTTTGCATCGCCTTTTCCAGCTTCAGGCCGCCCCGGCTCACATAGGGGAGCCTGTCCCCCCGGACCTCCACTGCGGCGGCGGCGGAAACCGCCATACCGGGCTTGTCCGCCTTCCGGCCGTCTACGTACACCACGCCGCTCATGATGACGGCCTGGGCCCTCTGACGGGTCTCCTCCAGGCCCCGCTCCACCAAAAGCAGGTCCAGCCTCATCTTACCGCTCACTGTCCAACGCCTCCTCCACCGCCTTGGCAACGGCGGCCGCGTCCAGCCCGAACCGCTCCTCCAGCTGAGGGACGCTGCCCTCCGGGGCAAAGGTCCGGCCCAGATTCTTCAAAATCAGCTTTTTCGGAGCCCGGCCCTCCCCGGCCAGAATGGCGGCAATCCGCTGGCCCACGCATCCCGCGCCGAAGCAGTCCTCCAGCACCAATAGGATATCCGTTTTTTCGAAAAAGCCCGCCAGCGCCGCCCCGTCCAGAGGAGCGATTTGGTTCAGCTTCAGCACTTCCGCCTGGACGCCTGTCCGCTCCAGAAGCGCCGCCGCCTCCAAAACCCGGTTCACCAGCACGCCGTAAGCCAGCAGCGTAACGTCCCGCCCCTCCCGGAGGCGGACCAGGGGCTTGTCCGAGCTGTCGCCCCGGTAGGCCCCCTCCCCGCCCCGGGGGTAGCGCACCGCCACAGGGCCGTCAAGCGCAAAGAGGGCGGTTTTCAGCATGTGCCGCAGCTCCGCAAAGCTGGCGGGGCAAAGGACGGTATAGCCCGGAATCGCCGTGAGAAACAGCGGGTCAAAGCAGCCGTGGTGGGTCTCGCCGTCGGCCCCCACCAGGCCCGCCCGGTCCACGCCCAGGACCACGTGCAGCTTTTCCAGGGCCGCGTCGTGAATGAGCATATCATAGCTTCTTTGCAGAAAGGTGGAGTACACGGCAAATACCGGCAGCAGCCCCCGGGCCGCCATGCCCGCCGCCATAGAGACGCCGTGGCCCTCGGCGATGCCCACGTCGAAAAACCGCTCCGGGAAGGTTTTGGCAAAGCCGGAAAGGCCTGTGCCGTCGGCCATGGCGGCGGTGATGGCGCAGACCCGGGAATCCTCCCGGGCAAAGTCCGCCAGGGCCTTTCCGAAAACAGAGGAAAAGCTCTCCTCCCCGGTCTTTTTCAAAAGGCCGGTCTCCGGATCGAAGGGGCCCACGCCGTGATACATGTCCGGATTCCGCTCCGCGAAGGAGCAGCCCCGGCCCTTGACGGTGTTCACATGGACCACCACCGGGCAGTCCAACTCCCGGGCCCAGCTGAGGGTATCGCAGAGCCGGGTCAGGTCGTGGCCGTCCACGGGACCTAGATAGGTAAAGCCCATATCCTCGAAAAAGGTGCTCCCGGGAAAAAGGCTCCGCTTTAAAAAGGTCTTTACCCTGTGGTTAAAGCGGTAGAGCGGATTCTTCATAGGCCGGGGGCCAAAGAGGTTCCTGTACCACTTTTTGAAATGGTAGTACCCGGGCCGGGACCGGAGCCGGGCCAGATGAGAGGGCATGGCCCCCACGTTTGGGTTGATGGACATGCCGTTGTCGTTCAAAATGACCACCAGGGGCTCGCCGGAGGCCCCGGCGTTGTTCAGTCCTTCGTAGGAAAGCCCCCCGGTGAGGGCCCCGTCGCCGATCAAGGCCAGCACGCAGTAGTCCTCCCCTTCCAAAGTCCGGGCCCGGGCCATGCCAAGGGCAACGGATACGGAATTGGAGGCGTGCCCGGCGATGAAGGCGTCGTGGACGCTTTCATGGGGCTTGGGAAAGCCCGAGAGGCCGTCCAATTGCCGGAGGGTATCGAACCGCTCCCGGCGGCCCGTCAGAATCTTATGGACATAACTCTGGTGGCCCACGTCGAAGACCAGCCGGTCCCGCTCCGTGTCGAAGCAGCGGTGGATGGCCACCGTCAACTCCACCGTCCCCAGGTTGGAGGCCAGGTGCCCCCCGGTTTGCGAGACGCTCTTTACAAGAAACTCCCTCAGCTCCTGGCAGAGCTGGGGGAGCTGACCCTCCGGCAGCGCCCGGACATCGGCGGGGGAGTGGATGGAATCCAAAAGCATACGCTTCTCCTCTCAATGGCGGAACAGGTACAAAAACCGCCCGGCCCAGTAGACCACCTGGGTGCTCTTTTTCATAGCCACGGCCTTGCCCAGGGCCTTGCCGCCGATGGTCAGCCCGGAAACCAGGGCCGTGACAGCCACGGAAACCAGTACTGTCCGCAGGTTCAGCGCCCGCTGAAGCTGGGTAACAATCACCGCCCCCGTAGCGCCGCTGACAATGCCGCAGATGTCCCCCACCACGTCGTTGCAGATGCTGGAGACCCGGTCGGCGTTGCGCAGCAGCATCAAAGACTGCTTGGCCCCCTTCTCCTTATGGGAGGCCATGGCGTGAAACGGCTTTGGGTCCGCCGCCGTGACCGCCACGCCCACGATATCAAACACGATGCCAAGGCCGATGAACAGCGCCAGCATCAAAAGAGCGGCGGCCACGCCCGCGCCCTCCAGCATCGACTCCGACGCCAGACTCAGCACGGCAGAGAGGACCACCGCCATCAAAAAGACCGTAAGGGCCCAGCGATAGGGGGAAGGGGCCTTTCCCTTTGGCTGCTTCTTCAAAAGAACCTCCCGGAACACCGCCCCGGAGAGGCCTTCCGCGCCCTCCTGGGACAGCCTTATTTTTTTAAGCTAAGCCGGCGGCGGCAGAAAAAGTAAATCTTACGGCTTAGGTACGGGTTGGATTTCCCCGGAGCACACCCCTCGTTGCCGATGGGGGCGGTTCCCCTTTCAGCCCTCCGGCGCGGCGTCGCCCGTCCGCGCTACCCGATTGCCACTTAGTCCGCACTGCAATCCTTTTCCTGCCCCGTCAGGACAGCCTAGGTGATTTCCACCACAGTCCGTCCGCTTCTTTAGCCTCTTTTGCAAAACGGGTTTCAAAGGGCGATCAGGAAACCGCCCTGGCCGGGGCCGTTCCCTGTAGTTCCCTGATCCACCCGCCCCACTCAAGGCAGGCTACGGCTGCACACAGCGTTACGGCCCCGAAAGACCGATGCACCGCATTGCAGGTTCACAATCTGTTTCGTACGCGGGCCGGAATTACCACAATGGGAGTACGTCCGCGCACAAGAACAGGTCTCCACGGAAACAGGGTCGGATAAACCATGCCATTGGAAAACGCCCTGAGTCCGCAAGCGCGCAGATTCCGCGCGCTTCCCCCCAGCACCCACCCAAAACTGGGCGTATCAAGCAGGCACCACGGGTTTCATCGATGTGCCCTTCAGAGGATTTTTAGGCCCTCCCTAGGAAACGGCAGATCTGACTAGAATACTGCGCCGCCGCTTAGCGGGAAACAGTATAGCACACCCGGGATAAATATGCAAGATATACAGTATATGAATTTTTTCTGAACGTCCCCTCAGCGGCCCCCGGCCTTCAGGGCCTTTACCTCCGCCGCCGTCAGATACCGCCACTTTCCCGGCGGCAGGGCCCCCAGCTCCAGCGTGTGCTCCCGCACCCGGCGCAGGCGCTTTACCTCCAGGCCGCAGGCGGCGCACATCCGGCGGACCTGGCGGTTCTTCCCCTGGTGGATGGTGACGGCCAGCACCGCCGTCTCCGCTCCCCGCCGGAGGGCCCCCGCCCGGGCGGGGCAGATGGGCTCCCCCTCCAGGTCCGTTATCCGGGACAAGCGCTCCGCCGCCCCCGTTACGGGGCCTTGGACCCAGACGTGGTACGTCTTCTCCACCTCCGCGCTGGGATGCGTCAGCCGCCGGGCCAGCTCTCCGTCGTTGGTCATCAGCAGCAGCCCCTCGGAGTCCAAATCCAGCCGCCCTACGGGATACACCCGGACGCCGCAGCCCTTTACCAGCTCCGCCACAGTCTTCCGGCCCTTCTCGTCCGAGAGGGTGGCCACATAGCCCCGGGGCTTGTTCAGCAAAAGATAGACCGGCTCCGCCTTGGCGGGCAGGAGCTTTCCATCCAGGCGGACCTCGTCCCGGTCCGGGTCGGCCTTATCCCCCAGGCGGGCCGCCTTCCCGTTTACCGTTACCCGGCCCGCCTCTATGTAGCCCTCCGCCGCCCGCCGGGAGCAGACCCCGGCGGCGGAGAGGAGCTTCTGCACTCGTTCTTCCATCGCTTCACCTGTAATTCCGCAGCACCGCCATGGCGGACTCCGCCTTTGGAAGCAGCGTCTCCCCGCAGAGGAGGCCCACCCGGCCCACTTCCTTTCCGTTTAAGGAAAAGACAGCCTCCCCCACCCGGGTTCCCGCCCAAAGGGGCGCGGCCAGCTCCCGATCCAGCTCCACAGCGGTTTCCAGCGTCTCTCCCTGGGCCAGAGGCCAGGCAAAGCTGTCCGCCGCGATAAGGGGAATTCCGTCCTTCTCCGCCAGCTTGCAGCCCAGCTGGGCCAGCCGCTTTGCCGGATAGGCGGCAAAGCCGTAATCGTAAAGACTCTGGTGATCCGCCCAGTCGTTGCCGTCCTGGAGGGTCACGGCGATGAGCCGCTGGCCGCCGCGCTCCGCGCAGCTCACCAGCGTCCGGCCCGCCGCCCGGGTGTAGCCGGTTTTCAGCCCCAGGCAGCCGTCCATAAACTGCAAGAGCTTGTTGTGGTTGGTCATGGTCCGTCCGCCGACCGTCACCGTCCGGGTGGAGGCGATACGGACCAGGGTCTCGTTCTTCATAGCCGCCCGGGCCAGCAGGGCCATGTCATAGGCGGTGGAGTAGTGCTCCCCGTCGTCCAGGCCGTTGGGGTTGGCGAAGGAGGAGTCCTCCATCCCCAGCTCCATGGCCGTCTCGTTCATCTGCTCCACAAAGCCCTTCACGCTGCCTCCCACGTGTTCCGCCACCGCCACGGCGGCGTCGTTCCCCGAGCACAGGAGCAGGCCGTAGAGCAGGGTCTCCAGGGTCAGCTCCTCCCCTTCCTTCAAATACATGGAGGAGCCCTCGGTATAGGCGGCCTCCCGGCTCACCTTCACCGTATCCGCCAGGTTTCCGTCCCGGAGAGCCACCAGGGCCGTCATGATTTTTGTAGTGCTGGCAATCAGCATCCGGTTTCCGGCGTTCCGCTCATAGAGCACCCGGCCGCTGTCCATGTCCATCAAAACGGCGGCGGAGGCGGAGACCTCCACCGCCTCCGCCCGGCCCGCCAGCAGGCAGGCCAGGGCCAAAAGCAGCACCCCGGCCCGCCGGAGGGGAAAAGATTTCGGCAAGCGTCATCACTCCGTTCCTCAGCAGTCAAGTGATGCTAGTATGCCCAGGTCAGACGGATTTTTGCTCCTTCTCCGCCTTTTTCTTGTCCAGAAATTTTTCCGCCTTGTCCATCAGGTCCGGCGCCATATCCACAATGCGGTCCAGGGTGGACGCCGGAGGCACCGCCACCGGCAGAACCCGGGTCACGCCGTCCTTGATGACCAGGAAGGCCACAGGGTCGATTTTCACCCCCGCGCCGCCTCCGCCGCCGAAGTTCTCCCCCTTCATGGATTTGCCGTAGTCCCCGCCGCCGCTGCCGACGCCGAAGCTGATGCGGGAAATGGGAATCAGGGTCACGCCGTCGGGGGTATGGATAGGCTGGCCCACAATCGTGTTGGTATCCGCCAGCTCGCGGACCTTCTCAATTGTGGAGCGCATCAGTTCGCTGACCGGGTGCTTCTTATCCATCGTGTTGTCCATCTTATACGTCCTTTCTCAATATGATCGGATTTTATGAAAAGCGGTCTTAAACGCCTTGAATTCTGTTTTCCATCCGGCGGTTCGGCAGGCTCTCACGCGGCGGGATTCTCCGGCGGCGGTTCCTCCGCCTTCCCGGGAGGCGGGTTCTTGGGCTTTTTCTCCGGCTTCGGCGGCCGGGTTCTGCACCGCTTCCGCCAGCGCAGGAACCAGCCCAGGGCCGGGAAGGCCATGCCGAAGCCCACGGCCAGCAGCGTCCCGATGCGGAGGGTAATCCCCGCCTCCCCCTCTGCCGCCGCAGCGGAGGCGCTGAAATCCACATCCGTGTGAATATACGGGTCCCGGATATCCAGAAGGCTCTCCAGGAGGGGCATTCCCGCCCATACGGCAGCCTGAAGCGTCCCGTAAGCCTGGGCTGCGGCGGCAGGGTCCTCCTGCCCCCCCAGCACCAGGGACAGCCGCAGGGGCTTTACCCGGATTCCCCGGCGGGTCCGGCCGAGGGCCCGTTTCAGCGGCGGCAGCAGGGTTTGGAGCGCGTCCTTCCCATCCTCCAGGGTGAAGGAGAGCTCCGCCTTTCCTTTTTCTTTCTTCGGCTTTTTTTCCGGCTCCTTTTTTTGAGGCTTTCCGGCCTTGGGCTTTCCAGGCCTGGCGGGAAGGATATGTACCCGCAGCAATCCCAGCTTTGCGTCCAGGCGGAGCTTCCCCCCGCCGAAGGAGACCCAGGCCCCCACCCGGGTCCAGCACAGCAGGGCCGCCAGTAAAACGATACCCGCCAATATCCAAAGCCACGCCATAGGCGGCGCCTCCCTTCCTTCCGGTATTCTCCGCCGGAAAAACGCAGGTTCTTACTCCGTCTCCTCCCCGGAGGACACAATCTCCCCGTTTTCCCCCAGGCGCATCTGGCCGCTGGCCTCCGGGTCCAGGGGGTCCTCCTCTTCGGAGGGCTCCGTCAGCTCCGGCAGGTCCTCCAGACTGCTGAGGTGGAAGGCCCGGAGAAACTGCTTGGTGGTCCGGTACAGCCGGGGCCGCCCCGGCACCTGGAGCCGCCCGCATTCCTCGATCAATTCCCGGCTCAGCAGCAAACTCATGGTATAGGAACTGTCCACGCCCCGGATTTGGTCCACATAGGCCCGGGTCGTGGGCTGGTAGTAGGCGATGATGGTCAGGGCTTCCAGGGCCGGCTGGCTGAGCTTGGCGGGCTTTCGGACCTCCAGGGCCCGGTGCACCGCGCCGGCAAACTCCGGGGCGGAACACAGCTGCCAGCAGTCGTCCATCTGAACCAGGCGGATGCCCCGCTGGTCAAAGGCATAGTGGTCGCCCAGGTCCTTCAGCGCCCGTTCCACGGCGGGCCGCGCCAGCTCCAGGGCGGCGCAGAGGCGCTTGACCTGCACCGGCTCGCCGGAGGCAAATAAAATTGCCTCCACGGCGGATTCGATTTCCTTTCTCTCCATGGGCGTTCTCCTCAGTCCTCCGCCTGGGCGGAGAGATGTTCCGGCGGGTCTCCCACCTGGCGGACGGTGCACTCGCTCTCCGAGCCCGTCAATTGCAGCACGTGGGAACGGCAAAGCTCCAGCACCGCCAGGAAGGTAGCCACGATTTCACTGCGGCTCCGGCTCCCGTGAAAGAGCTGGAGAAAGCGGGTGACCGTTCCCTCCTTCAAGCGGCGCAGAATATCCAGGGCCTTCCGCTCCACGGGGTAGGGCTCGTGCCGGGCGATTTCCTGGAAGGCCGTCCTGGGCGGCGGCAGCTTCCGCTCCGCCCTCGCCTGGAGCTCCCGCATGGCCCGCAGCAGGTCCCGGGGCTGGTGTCCGTAGCGTATCTCCCCGGGCTCCAGGGGCTCCGGCCCACGGACGCAGATGCTGCGCCCGAACTCCCCCAAAGGGGCCAGCTTTTCCCCCATCGCCTTCACATAGGCATAGCTCTCTCCCCGGCGGCGCTCCTCCAGGGATTGAATCAGGGCCTCCATCTCGCTTTTGGCCTCCTCGTCCTCAATGGAGAGAAGCATCCGGGTTTTCAGGTAAACCAAATGGGAGGCCATGGCGGCAAACTCGCTGGCCACCTCCAGGTCCAGCTGCTGGCGGCGGTCCAGCCAGCTCAGGTACTGGCCGCAGATCAGGGAAATGGAGATGTCCTGAATCTCCATCTTGTTCTTTCCAAGCAAAAACAAAATCAGGTCCAGGGGGCCCTCAAAGTCCTGTAATTCCTCCGTTCGGGAGTGGACGACCTTTTCCAGTTTGAATACGGGACTGTCCAAAAAGCCCCCTCCTTTTACCGAGTGTCGGAATGCCCCCGTTCTCCATCAGAGGCAAAGCGTCAGCAAGGAGGGCAAGGCTGTCGAAGGCCATGCCCCTTCCCCTTTTGCGATTATTTTATTATAGCAGTTCCCGGAAGAAAATACAAGGGATAGCAACCCTAATCTCAGTGCAACAGCATTTACTTTTTAGGGAAGGAAAGGATATCGAGAAGGACAGCGGGGTCAAGAGCAGCTTTGAACATCAATCTTTTCTTGCTTAACCTGCCATATTGAGCTTGGGACACGAAAAACAAGGCCGTTTTAGGCAGGACATTCATGTTAAGTGGGGAATTATCCTTTCTAGACAGTGTCGTCAATAAATGAGGAGCCAAATAGCAATGCAACGAATTTGGACA
>CAJUBX010000012.1 GCA_910585165.1 uncultured Oscillibacter sp.
GTCTGGAGAAAGCTCTTTCCTGTCCATCTTTGATTATTTGCGGATAGGCTCTATATCTCTTGATGGTGATCTCCATCTTGTTTTCCTCCGTTCAGATTTTTTGCTGGGGTCTGGTCTGAATGGAGGGGGCGGGGAGCGGCACCGGGACCGGGGTGGTCGGCCTGATAAAAACACAAAAGCCCCCGGACGGCGTGAGGCCATCCGGGGGCTGTGGGTAACACTATGAGCTGACAGGAAACGACTATTTTCGCAAGTAGGGGTAGTATGCGCCGCTGCTGGGGTCAGGCTTTTTTTGACAAGTGCCTATCTGTTTCTAATCGCATGGCGGCATCCTCCTGTGAGCCGCCAGAAAACGAAAAAGCGGCGGCTTTGATAATCAAAACCGCCGCAGTAAAATATCATGTGGGCATAGAGAATCAGCCTGCCCAGCAGCGGTTTTTTCTTTTCTGCCGCTGGGCAGATGTTTATTAAGAACTTTGCGCCATATTGTCACTCCGCTCTTGCATCACATAGTTTTTAATGCAGACATTTTATGGAACTCGGCTACTGCAATTCCCATACAGATTACGAAAATAATTGCGTCCACTAATGCAGGAGCTATCCATACGCCACGGATTCCCATGCCGAGAAATTGGGGTAAAAATATTACACATGGGATAAAAAGAATTATCTGGCGTAAGAGCGACATCACGCTTGCTTGCTTTGCCCTTCCAAGTGCCTGTAAAAGCGTAATAACCACAATCATAGAACCTTGCAGGACGTATGAACTGAAAAAGATTCGGAAGTTTGTGATGCCCTGTTCTACGATTGCCTGATCGGTGATAAACAAGGACAGGACTGCTCTTGGTGCAAGTTCAATCGGAATGTAAAATATAAGCGAAACCAATGTGGCACCTATCATAAAAACTCTGGTGAGTTTCTGCACTCGCTCATATTGCTTTGCCCCGTAATTTGTACCAGCCACAGGCTGAAATCCTTGGCTGATGCCCCATACTGGAATAAAGGCAAAGGATTGAATCCGCAACGCAACCCCTAATAGCGTCTGCCATATGTCGCCTCCGTAGTTTGCCGCCACATTGTAAAGAATCGTTTGCTGAAGCAAAGTAGTAACCTGCATCAGCATGGCGGAAATTCCAACACCAACAACTTCTGGCAACAGTTCACGGTCAAGTCTGATTTTATGGATGCGAACATTTTTGCTTCTCTTCACAAAATACCAAAGGGTAATCGCAGCCTGAACAAATTGTGCAATAACAGTCGCGTAAGCGGCAGCTTCAATCCCCATCCCGTAGGGTGTCAGGAGATAAATCATAAGTGGGTCAAGTATGATGTTCAAAACGGCACCGATTCCCATAATAGTCATTGCACGTTTTAACAATCCCTCGCCGCGCATAACCATATTAGCCGCCTGCGAAAAATTTACGAATACGGAACCAACATAAATTATCCGCAGGTACTTTACAGCTAAGTCGAGTTTTTCGCCAGACGCACCGGAAAGAAGCAAAATCGGGCGCGTAAATATCGTACCAATGGCGGTAATAACAAGGGAACAGGTCACAACCATCGTAATCAAATTGCCCATGATTTTATCAACCGTAATCTGGTCTTTTTTCCCGATGGCACGAGACAGCACCGATGCAGAACCAACCCCTACCATGGTGGCAAGGCCATTATTCACCAGAGTAAACGGATAGGAAACGGACACAGCACCCACGGCGGACGTGCTTACCATCTGGCCCACAAAAATCCCGTCCATAAAGGAGTACAACCCGACTACCAGCATTCCAATCACTGCTGGAACGCAAAGCGTAATCATAAGCGATATAGGCTTTTCTGTTAAAAGCCTTGTCCTGCTGTCGGACGATTTCATACTGAACACCTCACAATCAAAAAATAGGCACAAGGTTAGTAATTACTAACCTTGTGCCTATTTTAATCACTTAAAAATTCTCTGTCCACTCCCCATGGCTCAATCCTGCTCCAAATGGGCCTTGAATTTCCTGTACTCTATCGGAGACATTCCCGTCGCCGCCTTAAAGGCTTCTGAAAATTTACCGCAATTTGCATACCCAACCTTAGCGGAAATGGTTGCTATTGTTTCGTTGGTTTCCATCAGTAAATGACTGGCTAAATCCATACGGTATGAGCGCATAAAGGAATAGATTGCCGTTCCATAAACACCCTTAAAGCATCGTTTTAGACTGGACACTGGTATGCTAAATCGTTTTGATAGCTGCTCCATTGTGTAATGCTGCTCTGGTGAGGCAGTTATAAAATCTCGAATTTCTTTTATAATCTCTACCTGTTGTTTCACAAAATATGGCCGCTCAATTTGTTCATCCGGTTTTCCCATTGTCTTTAGCTGAAATAGAATTTCCAAAACCTTGATTTTGTAATATTCCTCGCTGATGCTCTTTTGAACCTGCTCAATTTCCTCAAAAATATGATGGATGATTTGATTTCCCTTCGCAATAAAGGGTTGGCCTCCAAAACAAAACTTGTCTCGTATTGCGTAAACATCAACATGAATACCCTTTACAAAATCCGCTAAAGACTGATTTGCTTCCTTCATATGAATCCGTAAGCTGGTGCCATGATAATGACGCATTGGGAAGTGCAAAGTGAACTCTCGGCCTGCACGAATGTCTATAATATAATTACCCGATTCCAGATAGACATATTTGCCTTTGGCGATTTCCCATTCTACCCGGCCTTCTCTGCAAAAATCCAGCCACAAAATATCGGCATCATCATTTTTGATTGTGTGGCACTCTCGCATATGATAGTCTGAATGAAGCAGATAGATTCCAGGAAACACCTGTAAGGCAGTTGAACTGCCACCTCCTGTTTCGTTTTCCATATGGAACACTTCGCAAATATTGGATTCAGTATAAGCCGTTTGTGTCGTTACGCTCATTTTCCCCTGATATTGCATTTGTCAATAGCCCTCGCTTGGTTAGCGTTATCTAACTGGATTTTACTGCAAATATAGGGTTTTGTCAATCATAGGATGGTGTCAGCAGCTCCGCTAAAGTTTTTGTGGTCTTGTCCATATCAGTGAGCTGGGGATGCTCCTCCGCCGGGAGGGCGGGCAGACTATGGGCGGATTTCAGGTCCTCGTTCCAGTCTTTATACTCCGGCTGGAGGACGGTGACGCTGGCATATCCCCGCTCATGGAGAATTTCTGTCAGCCGTCCACTGGCCTCGATGCCCGCTTCGTCGTGGTCCAGGCAGAGGAGGACGTGCCGGAGATTCGGATTTTGCTCCAGCATCCAGAGCATGGCGTGTTCGCTGGTCCCGCAGAGGGCGGTGTAGCTGTGAGTCTGCCAATCTTTCTGGTACAGCGTGAGGAAGGACAGCAGATCAACGGGAGCCTCGAAGATGTAGAGGCGGTCGCTGGTCCCGCAGTGGTGGAAGCTGTACCGAGCGTCGCAGCCGCCCACGTTCCGCTTGAGGCCCGGTCCCTGGCTGTACAGGCCCCGTTTGTGGGCGTGGCGGGGAACGCCGTGTTCATCCAATCCGACGAATACGGCATTGTGATAGGGATTGCCGCCTTTGGACGGTTCGCAGCTCTCATAGATCAGCTTGGCGTGTACGAAAGCGTCCAGCACCGAGCGGCTGATGAGGCGTTGCTTGAGCAGGTAGGCATAGACCCGGCGCATGGTATCGTTTTTCGGTGGGAGCTGGAACTCCTTCTTTTCCTTCTGTTTGGGAGGCGCGGAGCAGATTTCTCCCTGCTCTCCGTTCAGGAGGCGTGTCATCGCCTCCGGGTAGCTGAGGCCGTAGAACTTCTGGACGAAGGATACCGGCCCGCCGCCCTCCTTTGTGGCGTGGTCAAACCACTCGTTTCCCCGGACGGTGACGCTGTGGTTGCTGGCGAGGCGCTTTTCCCTGCCGCTGGGCAGGAGCTTCTCGCCCTGACTCAGCAGAAACGCCTCCAAGTCTACGGAGGCGGCCCGCTGTTTTTGATTTTCGGTAAATTTGGTATAGGGCATAAGGAACCTCCTGGCGCAAAAAAGCCGCCTCTCGATGAGGCGGCCTTTTCGTCTTATTTTCTGTCAGATTTTGATACATCTTCATCAATTCCGCCACGCATTTGCTCTCGGTCATATCCTTCACCGAGAAGCCGTATGCCTGCATGACGGCCCGGTCATTGTTCTGGTGGACCTTGCGGAGTTCTGGGGGCATAGCTACCTCGTCGTAAAGGTCGGCTAGGCTTGCGTCCGGGTAGAGGGCGCGGGCGTCCAGGATGGCCTGGGCGGTCTGCTCGATTTTGGCCCTTTGTGCGTCTGTCGGCGTGGGCCAGGGGAAGTTGTTGTAGACCCCAGAAGAATATTCATAATCTGATTTTAAGCGTCCAGAAACGACCCGCATTCCTCAATTTGGAGGGCTACGTCCTCCAACAGCTTCCTGCGTTCGTCTGTGAGGGAATACGCACTGTCCAAAGTCTCATGGATGCTGCGGTAGACCTCCGCCAGCTGGCCCGGTTCAAAAAGGGCGTTTTTCTGGAGCAGCCTGGACCGGACGGTGAAGTCCCGCTTGGCAGCATCGTAGATTTTTGCTCCGTCGCCGGGGCCGTAGTAGTTGCCCTGCCAAAGCGAGGTCCGGTCATGTACCCATTCCCAGGTGATGAACTGGGCGCCGTATTTGGTCAGGTGTCCGGCGAGGACTGTGCCGTTGAACTCCGCCAGGAGCTTATACCCTTCTCCAAGCCCCTCCGCCGACAGGGGAGGGGCCTGGTCCAGGAGACTCATGTACTCCCGTGTTGTGGAGGCGATGGTCCGGACCCTCTCCAAAGCCGCGTCTTTACCGGCGGCATCCTCCTCGAAATACCGGAGGCAGCCGGTGTCGCAGACCTGGCAGAGGGGTTTGCCGTACAGATCGATTTGTAGTGTGCGGCCGTCTTTGAACTCCGCCGCATACTCCGCTGACAAGAGCTGTGCCCGCACTTCCTCCAAGTATTTTGTTCTCGTTTCCTGTTCCATGTCAGCCTTTAATACCTTCTTTCGTCTGGAATTGTTTGCAGTGCCCTTTTTGCGACTGGTCACATGGTCTGCCGGGGATATGAAAAAGGAGCCGGTTCCTGTTCGGAATCCGGCTCCTGGAGCAAGGGAGGAGCATCCGTCTGCTCCGTATCGGTCATCCACTTTTCCGTAACCCGTTTTGACGCCCGGATACCCTGCTGGTTCAGCATCCTCTGCCAAGCCTTCTGGCTGGGAGACCAGCGGAAACCGGAGTGCTTCAGTTCCGAGCGGATAGCTTCATCAGGTTTCTCAGCGAAGAGAAGCTGGACGCGGTTTGTAACTGCTATTCGTCATTTCTGACTAATTTTGAGCGGTTCTTCCTCTGAATTGTTCAGAGCGCCCTTTTTGGAATAGGAAAGCGCCGGATTTGCAGACTGGCATAGTCAACAAATTCGGCGCTGAAACTTCGTATAGAATACTGCCGCCAAATGCGGCCTATCTGCGGCCCGCAAAAAGGGCGCTGTGGGGTAAAAGGCGGATATTTTCGGGAACAGGGGAGTTCAAACCCCTCCAGTCGTAGTGGAAAGGGTCCAAATATCCATTTTTGAGAATTTTGAAATCCGGAAAAGCAAAAAGACGAAACAATTGGGGCTCTAGGCGTTCAGGCCCAGATATCCAGATTGTTTCGTCTTTATGGTCCGAGTGGCGAGACTTGAACTCACGACCCCTTGACCCCCAGTCAAGTGCGCTACCAACTGCGCTACACCCGGGTAATTCTGCTCACTTGCATCAGCTTATATAGAATAGCATACTTCCCGGGAAAATGCAAGAGCTATTTTCAAGATTTTTTAAAATTTCCAAAGAGCGCTCCCTGCCTGACTCCCCCAGCGTTTCCGGCAGGGACGCCTGCCTCCCGGCAAACGTATCCCCGGTGGGGAGAATCAAACAACGACGGGCTCTGGCAGACGGAGAAAGCCCGCCGGAACCTCCGACGGGCTTCTGCCTGCTCAATAAACGGGGGCTTATCCCAGCCAGCCAAAGAGACCCTTGGGCTCCTCCCTGCCCTCCAGCAGGACGCCGGCGGCCTCCAGCATCTGCGCCGCGTCGGCGCGGGTGACGGCCTTCTCCATGGACTGGCTGCCGAAGCTCCCGGCGGAGAGGACGCTGACCGCCTCCATATTTCCCACGGCCTGGGCCGCCCAGGAGGGAGCCGCGTTCCGGTCCGCATACCAAACCTCCAGGTCCACATCTCCCAGGTCCAGCACTCGGTCCAGGATGGTGGCCGCCTCGTTGAAGGTGACGGCCTTCTCTCCCCGGAAGGCAATGCCCTCGGGGGTGGAGCTGCCCCGGATGATTCCGTCCGCCGCGCCCGCAGCGGCATAGGCCTTCGCCCAGGTGGGGATGGCGGAATCGTCACAAAAACCCGTCATGGTGACGCTGGTGACCTCCCGGTCCGCCGTTTCCAGGACCATGGCGAGAAATTCGCTGCGGCTTACCGGCTGGTCCGGCTGGAAGTAATAGGAGTCCCCAATCTTCCCCCCGGTGAAGACGCCTTTTTCCGCCAGGGTCTGGGCGGCCCGGGCAGCGGGACAGCCCTCCAGGTCGGCGTAAGTGACGCCGGAACGGGTCTTGTCAATGGTTACGCTGACCGTGGCGGGGGCCGAGGCGTGGCCCTGGCTGTCCGTGGCGGTGTAGGTGAAGCGGTCGGAGCCGGTGATGCCCTCGTCTGGGGTGTAGGTGAAGCTGTCTCCCTCAATGACGACCACGCCCTTCCGGGGCTCGTCCGCCAGGGCGAAGGTCATCTCGTCCCCCTCCGGGTCGGAGGCCAGGAACTGGCCCTGGCCGGGGATGTCCCGGTAGGTGCGGATTTCCAGGTCCCAGACCTGGGGAGCGCCCTCCTCAGGCGCGGGCCCGGCCTTCTTGCCGAACAGCGCCGAGGCGCTGCCCGTCAGCAGCACCGCCGCCAATGCCAGCAGGGCGGCTCTTGTCAGATGGTGTTTCATAGGAAATCATCCTCCTGTATGAATTGGTACGGGAGTAGTGTTTTCCCATTCTTTGAAATTATGCGGAAAACCGCCGCCCCGGAAAACTGGAGCGGCGGTCCCGGTTTTTCACCGCAGCAGGCGCACCGTCCGGTGCATCTCGGGAGAGCGCTTCTTGATGCCCGACACCACCCCCATGGCCATGTACAGCGTGACCACAGAGGACCCGCCATAGCTGAAAAAGGGCAGGGTGATGCCGATGGTGGGCATGACGAAGAGGCACATGCCGATGTTGATGACGGTCTGGAAAATCAGGATGGAGGCCATGCCTACGCAGACATAGCGGTAGAAGGGGGTCCGGGCCTTCCGGGCCACCAGCAGGATGCGGAGGATGATGGCCAGCAGCAAAATCATGATGGCGGCGCAGCCCACAAGGCCCAGCTCCTCACCCGCCACGGAAAAAATCAGGTCCGTCTGCTTGGCGGGAAGGGCGGTGCTGATGCTCTGGGTCTGGCTGCCGTTGAGGTAGCCCTGCCCCCAGAGGCCGCCGGAGCCCAGGGCGAGCAGGCTCCGGGTCTGCTGCCAGCCTACTCCTTGAGGATAGAGGCTGTGGTCAAAAATCACCTCGAAGCGCCGCAGCATGTAGGTCATGTTCTCCGGCACCAGGTCCAGCAGCAGCACGGCGGCGGCGGCCCCGCCCGCTCCGGCGAACAGCAGGAAAAACCACCGCAGGGCAAATCCCGCCACAAAGGCCATGCAGAGGAAGATGAACACAAACACCAGGGCGTTGCCCATGTCGCCGGAAACAACGAAGTACAGCCCGCACAGGCCCAGGGTGTGCCCCGCCACAAAAAACGCGGAGCGGAAGGATTTCAAATCGCCCTTTTCCTCCCACAGCCACTCGATCTGCTTGGCCAGCAGAAGAACGAAGGTAATTTTCACCACCTCCGCCGGGCCGATCTGAAAGGGGACAAAGGGGAATTTCAGCCAGGCCCGGTTTCCGGTGTTGCCCGCCACGCCGAAGGGCGTCCGCAGAAGGAGGATGAAGCCTATGTTGAAGGCCAGCACCCACTTCCACTTCCGGGTGATGGACTCCAGGTCCAGCATGGAAAAAAAGATATAGACGCACACGCCCAGCAGCAGCGCCGCGGTCTGGACCTTCATCCGCCGCGCGCCCACGTCTGGGGGCAGATACCGGGTGGCGCTGAACACCAGCACGATGCCGTAGAGCGTTGCGGCGGTGCAAAGGCCCAGCAGCACCAGGTCGGCCTGCTGGATAAAGTCTGCCAGAGTGTCTTTCAGTCGGTTCAGCATGATACGCTCCTTGCTATCCGGGGTGGTGGGATGACAAGGTATTGTACCACAAATGAAAAAACCTGTAAACGCCGGAAAATTTCTTTTTACACTTTATTTAATTTGTGGTATACTGAATCGACCTTACAAACGAGAGGAGGTCCGCCTGTGGACTACGTTTCCCGCAGCGAGGAGGAGACCGAAGACCTTGGCCGCCGCCTGGCCGCCGTTTTGGCTCCCGGGGCCGTGGTGGCCTACCGGGGGGGCCTTGGCATGGGCAAGACGGCCTTCACCCGGGGGCTGGCCCGGGGCCTGGGCTGCGAGGGCCGGGTGACCAGCCCCACCTTTACCATCGTCAACGAGTACGAGGGCGGCGGCCTGCCCCTGTTCCACTTCGACATGTACCGCCTGGAGGGCGCCGGGGACCTTTTTGACATTGGCTGGGAGGACTACCTGAACCGGGAGGGCGTGTGCGCCGTGGAGTGGAGCGAACGGGTGGAGGAGGCCCTGCCGGAGGACACGGTCACGGTTTCCTTTGCCCGCTGCCCGGAAAACGAAAACCGGCGGATCATCACGGTGGAAGGAGTGGGACCGGTATGAAAATCCTGGCTCTGGAGACCGCCGCCAAGGCCGTCTCCGCCGCCATTACGGAGGACGGGAAGGTCCTGGCCTCCGCCTATCAGGATACGGGGCTGACCCACAGCCGGACCCTGATGCCCCTGGTGGAGCTTTTGCTGCGGAACACGGGCCTGGCCGCGGCGGATATGGACGCTTTCGCCGTCTCGGCGGGGCCGGGGTCCTTCACCGGAGTCCGCATCGGCGTTTCCGCCGCCAAGGGGCTGGCCTGGGCGGCGGACAAGCCCTGTATCCCGGTGTCCACCCTGGCGGCCCTGGCCCGGAACGTCTCGTTTTGGGACGGGCTTGCGGTCTGCGCCATGGACGCCCGGCGCCAGCAGGTTTACAACGCCCTCTTTGAGGCGAAGGGTGGGGTCCTCACCCGCTTGACGGAGGACCGGGCCGTGGCCCTTTCGGATTTGGCGGAGGAGCTGCGGGGGGACCCCCGGCCCAAGACCGTCCTGGGGGACGGAGGGCGGCTGTGCTTTGACTTTTTGACGGCGGCGGGGGTGCCCTGCCGGCTGGCCCCGCCCCATCTGGTGAAGGAGAACGCCGTGTCCGTCGCCCTGGAGGCGGAGGAGATTGCCCGGGCCGGAGGGCTGGTTTCCGCCCAGGACCTGGCCCCGGTGTACCTCCGTCCGCCTCAGGCCGAGCGGCTGCGGCGGGAGAGACAGGGCGGCTGAACCGGTTTGACCTCGAAAATTTCAAATAGAAGGAGCGTTTTTATGAACGGAAAAGTACACGTCATGGACCACCCGCTGGTGGCCCACAAGCTGACCATTCTCCGGGACAGGAACACCAGCGTCAAGGACTTCCGGGAACTGGTCTCCGAAATCGGGATGCTCATCACCTACGAGGCCACCCGGGACCTGCCCCTGACCACCTGCGAGGTGGAGACCCCCATCTGCAAGACCACCGCCCCCATGCTCAAGGGCAAGAAGTTCGCCGTGGTGCCCATCCTCCGGGCGGGGCTGGGGCTGGTGGACGGCGTGCTCAGGATGGTGCCCTCCGCCCGGGTGGGCCACATCGGCCTTTACCGGAACGAGGAGACCCTGGAGCCGGTGAAGTACTTCTGCAAGATGCCCAAGGACGTGGCGGAGCGGGACGTGCTGATCGTGGACCCCATGCTGGCCACCGGCGGCAGCGCTGACGCGGCCATCGGGTTTATGAAGGAGTACGGCTGCACCACGATTAAGCTGATGGTCCTCCTGGCCGCGCCGGAGGGCATCGAGCGCATCCAGAAAAGCCACCCGGATGTGGACATCTACTGCGGCGCGGTGGATGAGCGGCTGAACGAAAACGGCTACATCGTTCCCGGCCTGGGAGACGCGGGAGACCGGATTTTCGGAACAAAGTAAAAAAGCGGGGACCCCGCCTGGCGGCGGGGCCCCTTTTTTACAAGCTCAGAGCACCTTGCTGAGGAAGTCTTTCAGGCGGGGGTGCCGGGGATTTCCGAAGATCTCCGCCGGAGCCCCCTCCTCCAGGACCTTCCCGTCGGCCATGAACAGCACCCGGCTGCCCACCTCCCGGGCAAAGCCCATCTCGTGGGTCACCACCACCATGGTCATGCCGTCCCGGGCCAGCTCCTTCATCACGTCCAGCACCTCGCCCACCATCTCCGGGTCCAGGGCGGAGGTGGGCTCGTCAAACAGCATCAGCTTGGGCTTCATGGCCAGGGCCCGGACGATGGCCACCCGCTGCTTCTGCCCGCCGGAGAGCTGGCTGGGGTAGGCGTCCGCCTTGTCCGTCAAATCCACCCGCTGGAGCAGGGCCCCGGCCAGCTCGTCGGCCTCCTCCTGCTTCATCAGGCCCGTGCGCACCGGAGCCAGGGTGATGTTCTTTCGAATCGTCATGTTGGGGAAAAGATTGAAGTGCTGGAACACCATGCCCATCTGCTGGCGCACCTGGTCGATTTTCACCTTGGGGTCCGTAATCACCGTGCCCTGGAAGGTGATGGTTCCCGCAGACGGCGTTTCCAGCAGGTTCAGGCAGCGAAGGAAGGTGGACTTGCCGGAGCCGGAGGGCCCGATGACCACCACCTTCTCTCCGGGATGGATGTGCTGGGAGATATCGTCCAGCACCAGATGGTCCCCGAAGGACTTGGAGAGGTTTTTAACGTCGATCACTTTCCCGCAGCCTCCTTTCCAGCTTCCCCTGGAGCCAGGTGAAGATGATGACAACGGCTAAGTACATGGCGGCGATGCCAAGCAGCGGCGGCATGTAGTCGAAGGTCCGCCCGCCGATGGTGCTGGCGTAATAGAGCATCTCCGCGCCGCCGATGGCCTGGGCCAGGGAGGTGTCCTTGAACAGGGTGATGAACTCGTTGCCAAGGGAGGGCAGGATGTTCTTGAACGCCTGGGGAACGACGATAAAGCGCATGGTGTCGAAGTATCCAAGGCCCAGGGACCGGCCCGCCTCCGACTGGCCCGCGTCCACGCTCATGAGGCCCCCCCGGATGATCTCGGCAACATACGCCCCGGAGTTGACTCCCAGGCCGATGAAAGCCACCAGTATTTTGTTCCGCTGGGTGGGGAAGATGACGAAGGTCCAGATGAACAGCTGCACCAGCATGGGCGTGCCCCGGATGACGGTGGTATAAACCTGGCAGAGGATGTTCAAAACGCCCAGGGCGGGATTGTTCCGGCCCGCGCGCTGTTGGTCGTGGGCGGAGCGGATGACGGCCACCACCAGTCCCAGCAGCACGCCGAAGATCAAGGCGGTGACGGTCAGCTCCAGGGTGGTCCCCAGGCCCTGGAGGTAGAGCTTCCAGCGGCCACCCTCCAAAAAGGCGGAGGTGAAGCGCTGCGCGAGTGTCGCTTTCATGGCGGGGCTCCTTTCTCTTTACATGGTACGGGAAGAAGGGCGGCCTTGCGGGCCGCCCTTCTTGAACGAGGTTTACTCGGCGGTGATATATTTGTCCACGATGGCCTGGAAGGTGCCGTCGGCCTTCAGCTCAGCCATGGCGGCGTTGACGGCCTCCAGCAGGGCGGTGTTGCCCTTGGCAAAGCCGATGGCGTAGTCCTCCACGGCGAACTCGGTGTCCAGAATCTCCAGGCCCTCGTTGGCGGCCACGAAGCTCTTGGCGGGCTCGTTGTCGATGACCACCGCGTCCACCTGGCCGTTGACCAGGGCCATGACGGCCAGGGCGCCGGTGTCATAGGCGGTGACATGGTCCTCGCCGTAGCCGCCGTTCTCCGGGGTGTCGGAGCAGTAAATGTAGCCGGTGGTGGCCTTCTGGCAGCCGATCATAGCGGCGCTGGCCAGGTCGTCCAGGGACTGCACGGCGGGGTTGTCCTTCTTGACGATAACCACCTGCACGCCGGTGGCATAGCTGTCGGAGAAGTCCATGACCTCCAGGCGCTCGTCGGTGACGGTGATGCCCGCCATGGCGATGTCGCTCTGGCCGGTCTGAACGGCGGTGAGGGCGGCGTCGAAGCCTATGTCGTCCACAACCAGCTCCAGGCCAAGCTTCCCGGCGATGGCCCCGGCCACCTCCACGTCGATGCCCTCGAAGCCGCCGGCGTCGGTGGTCATCTCATAGGGAGGGAAGGCGGCGTTGGTGGACATGTGGAGCTTGCCCTCCTCCACGGTGGTGAAGGCGGGGGCGGGCGTTTCGGTTCCGGCGCCCTGGGAATCCCCGGCGGCGGGAGCGGAGGCGTCCGCAGGAGCGGAATCCCCGGCGTTATCGGCGGGCTTGTCTCCGCCGCCGCAGGCGGCCAGGCTCAAAACCATGGCGAGAGCCAGCATCAGCGTCAGTAACTTCTTCATAATGCAATCATCCTTTTCATCCATAAAGTCGCTGCCCGGCGGACCGGGCGCTGTCTGCAAAGCGCCAGGGGGCTTACCGCCCCTTGGACTGTGGCTACCTTAACACGGGCGGGCGAATCTGTCAATACTTTTTCAGAACGCGTGCATATTTATTTGGCCTATTTCTCCAGAACTGCCGAAAAACCCCCGGGAATTAAGGCGGTTTTGTGCATTTTTGATGTGGGGCATTCAGACGGGAGTGAATATTTGGATGAATATTCACTCTCTGACGGAGCCCCTTCCCGGCGGCCCCCGGCATTTTGCCCACCGGGAGGGGGAGTTATCCGGGAAGTTTCCCCGAATCCCACAGTTGCGGAGCGGGTAAAACTATGCTACCATGCAAAGAGGACAAATGACCGCAACGGACGGACTGGACTGCCGGAGGGGCGGCGCGTATGGAGGATGCGATGGCAAGAGCGATTAAATACTATATTGTGGCGGCGGACGCGCTGCCGGAGATTTTCGTCAAGGTGGCGGAGGCCAAGCGGATGATGCAGACCGGCGAGGCGGACACCGTGGGAGCGGCCACCCGCCTGGCGGGCATCAGCCGCAGCGCGTTCTATAAGTACAAGGACTCCGTCCAGCCCTTCAACGACATGAAGGCGGAGCACATCATCACGTTTTACGCCATGCTCAAGGACGTGGCGGGGATTCTCTCCGGAGTGCTGGCGGTGTTCGCCTCCTCCGGGGCCAATATTCTGACCATCAACCAGAGCATCCCCACCAACGGCTGCGCGGCGGTGACCATCTCCGCCGAGACCAGCGGCCTTTCAGAGTCGCTGGAGCAGCTGATAGGGGACGTGGCCGCCCTGGAGGGCGTGCTGAAATTTGAGATTCTGGCGGGCTGACGGAAAGAGGATTATGGGATGATACAAATTGCGATTCTGGGCCTGGGCACCGTGGGCACGGGGGTGGCCAAGGTAGTGGCGGAGAACGCCCGGCAGATTGAGCGGAAGCTGGGAGAGCCCCTGCAGGTGAAGACCGTGCTGGTCCGGCATTTTAAGGACGGGCCTTACCGCCAGCTGATGACCGACGATTTCCGGAAAATCGAGGAGGACGGCGATATCCGGGTGGTGGTGGAGACCATCGGCGGGGTGGAGGCGGCCTGCGAGTACACGAAGCGGGCCCTCTCCGCCGGGAAGCATGTGGTCACCGCCAACAAGCAGCTGGTGGCGGAGCGGGGCTGCGAGCTGCTGGCCCTGGCGAGGAAGAAAAACGTCAGCTACCTCTTTGAGGCCAGCGTGGGCGGCGGCATCCCGGTGCTCCACCCCCTGACCCAATGCATGGCGGCCAACCGCATCGACGAGGTGTACGGAATCTTGAACGGCACCACCAACTACATCCTCACCCGGATGGTCCGCACGGGGGCCTTTTTCTCCGACGCCCTCCGGGAGGCCCAGGCCAAGGGCTACGCCGAGGCGGACCCCACCGCCGACGTGGAGGGCATTGACGCGGGGCGGAAAATCTGCATTCTGGGGGACTTGGCCTTCGGCAGCCAAATCGACCCGGGGCGGGTGCCCATGGAGGGCATCCGCAGGCTGAGCCTCCGTGACGTGAAAATCGCCCAGCGGGCGGGCTACCGGATCAAGCTCCTGGGCCGGGCGGTGCGCCTTCCCGGCGGCGGGCGGACGGCCTACGTGGCCCCCCACCTGATTCCCGAGGACAACCCCATGGCCAGCGTGGAGGACGTGTTCAACGCCGTGATGGTCCGGGGCAACGCCACCGGCGAGGTGATGTTCTATGGCCGGGGGGCCGGGGAGCTGCCCACCGCCTCCGCCTGCGTGGCGGACGTGATGGAGTGCCTTCAGCAAAGCCCCCGGAGGGAGGAGATCGGCTGGTCGGCGGATACAGAGGGTTTTGAGGAGCCCGGGGCCCTGCGGACCCGGCACTACTTCCGCATCGAGGGCAGCCTCACCGACGCGGCCCTGGCCTTCGGCCAGGTGGAGGTCCTCAGCGAGGACGGCGAGACCGCCTTTTTGACGGAGCCTCTCAGCCGGGCGGAGGCGGAGCGCCAGTCCCGCTCCCTGAACGTACTGGCGTTTATGCGGGTGCTGGACCACTGACGCGGGGCGGCGCTGGCCGCATAGGATAGAGCGGGGGAGAAGACCCTCCCCCGTCCCATCGGATTTCAAGCGGAAAAGGAAGATAGACGCATGAGCTTAATTGTACAGAAATTCGGCGGCAGCTCCGTGAGGGACGCCCAGCGCATCCAAAATGCCGCCCGGATTATCGCGGAGACCTATGTAAAGGGCAGCGACGTGATCGTGGTCCTGTCCGCCCAGGGGGACACCACCGACGATCTCATCGAAAAGGCCAGGGAGATCAATCCCAACGCCTCCAAGCGGGAGCTGGATATGCTGCTTTCCACCGGGGAGCAGATTTCCGTGTCCCTCTGCGCCATGGCCCTGGAGGCCATGGGCCTGCCCTGCGTGTCCCTGGCGGCGTGGCAGGTGGGCATTCAGTCCACCAGCGTCCACGCCGACGCCCGGATCAAGCGGATTGACTCCGAGCGTATTCAGGCGGAGCTGGACCAGCACCGCATCGTCATCGTCACGGGCTTCCAGGGGGTGGACCGCAACGGCGACGTCACCACCCTGGGCCGGGGAGGCTCCGACACCAGCGCCGTGGCCCTGGCGGCGGCCTTCCGGGCGGACCTGTGCCAGATTTACACCGACGTGGACGGCGTGTACACCACGGACCCCCGCATCGTTCCCACGGCCCGGAAGCTGGAGGAGATTACTTACGACGAGATGCTGGAGCTGGCTTCCCAGGGGGCCCAGGTGCTCCACAACCGCAGCGTGGAGCTGGCGAAAAAGTTCCGAGTGAATTTGGAGGTGCTTTCCAGCCTGGAGCGGAAGCCCGGCACGAAAGTCAAGGAGGTTACGAAAGTGGAAAAGACCAACATCGCGGGAGTGGCCAAGGACACCAGCATCGCCCGGGTGGCCCTGGTGGGCCTTCAGCACAATCCCGGCGTCGCCTTCCAGGTCTTCGACCTGCTGAGCAAGCACAACATCAACGTGGACGTGATTTTGCAGTCCATCGGCCGGGAGGACACCAAGGACATCACCTTCACCGTCCACAAAAAGGACCAGCAGGAGGTGGAGGCCATCCTCAACGCCCACAAGGAGGCCCTGCGCTTCGACCACATCGAGTCCGACGACCGCATCGGCAAGGTGTCCATCGTTGGCGTGGGACTGATGAGCAACTGCGGCGTGGCCGCCAAGATGTTCGAGGCCCTCTATGAGGCGGGGATCAACATTCAGATGATCAACACCTCGGAAATCCGGGTTTCCGTGCTGCTGGACGAGGCGGACGTGAACCGGGCGGTCCGGTCTATCCACGACAAGTTCTTCGACGATCTGTAAACTATAAACGCGTCCGGCGGGAGGATTCGTGTCTTCCCGCCGGAGGCCGTTTCTGAAAAATAAAGGAGGAGCAACCATGAACGCCATCGTCACCGTCCTGGGACAGGACCGGGTCGGCATCATCGCCGCCGTCTGCAACCGCCTGGCAAGCTACAACGTCAACATTCTGGACATCTCCCAGACCATCCTCCAGGGGGCCTTCACCATGGTCATGGCGGTGGACGTGAGCAAGTCCTCCGCCAGCTTCGGCGAGCTGGGGAAGGGCCTTGGCGAGCTGGGGGCGGAGATGGGCCTTTCCATCCGCATCCAGCGGGAGGAGATTTTTGACGCCATGCACAGCATTTAAGGAGGGGCCCCATGCTGAATCAGAAGGAAATTCTCTCCACCATCGAGATGATCGACCAGCAGCACCTGGACATCCGCACCATCACCATGGGCATCTCCCTGCTGTCCTGCTGCGACCCGGACCCCAGGCGGGCCTGTGGGAAAATCTATGAGAAAATCTGCCGCTGCGCGGAAAAGCTGGTGCAGACCGGCTGCGACATCGAGGCCGAGTTCGGCATCCCCATCGTCAACAAGCGCATCTCCGTCACCCCCATGGCCCTGGTGGCCGGCGCCAGCGAGACGGAGGACTACGTGCCCTTCGCCCTGGCCCTGGACAAGGCCGCCCAAAGCTGCGGCGTGAACTTCATCGGCGGCTACTCCGCCCTGGTGCAGAAGGGGATGACCAAGGCCGACGAGCGCCTCATCCGCTCCATCCCCCAGGCCCTGGCCCAGACGGAGCTGGTGTGCTCCTCCGTCAACGTGGGCTCCACCCGGGCGGGGATCAACATGGACGCGGTGAGCCTCATGGGCCGCACCGTCAAGGAGACCGCCCGGCTCACGGCGGACCGGGACGGCCTGGGCTGCGCCAAGCTGGTGGTCTTCTGCAACGCCGTGGAGGACAACCCCTTCATGGCCGGGGCCTTCCACGGCGCGGGAGAGGCGGAGAAGGTCATCAACGTGGGCGTGTCCGGGCCGGGCGTTGTATACCACGCCCTCCAGGCCGTTAGGGGTAAGCCCCTGGATGTGGCGGCGGAGACCGTCAAGAAGACCGCCTTCCGGGTGACCCGCATGGGCCAGCTGGTGGCCCAGGAGGCAAGCCGGAGGCTGAACACCCCCTTCGGCATTGTGGATTTGAGCCTGGCTCCCACCCCCGCCGTGGGGGACAGCGTGGCCCGGATTCTGGAGGAGCTGGGGCTGGAGGTCTGCGGCACCCACGGCACCACCGCCGCCCTGGCCCTGCTGAACGACGCGGTGAAGAAGGGCGGCGTCATGGCCTCCTCCAGCGTGGGAGGGCTTTCCGGGGCCTTCATTCCCGTCAGCGAGGACGAGGGCATGATTGCCGCCGCCCGCTCCGGGACGCTGTGCCTGGACAAGCTGGAGGCCATGACCTGCGTCTGCTCTGTGGGATTGGACATGATCGCCATCCCCGGGGATACCCCGGCGGAGACCATCGCGGCGATTATCGCCGACGAGGCGGCCATCGGCATGGTGAACAGCAAAACCACTGCGGTGCGCATCCTCCCCGCGCCGGGGAAGGATGTGGGGGGCACCATCGAGATGGGCGGACTTCTGGGCAGCGCCCCGGTGATGCCGGTCCACAAGGAGTCCTCCGCCGCCTTCATCGCCCGGGGCGGAAGAATCCCCGCGCCGCTGCACAGCCTGCGGAACTGACCGCCCATGAAACGAGAAAGGACCGCCCGTCAGGGCGGTCCTTTCTTATCACGTCTCCGCGAATTTCGCCTTGTCACGGTCAATCTGCTTTTGATACCGGTCCTGCTCGGAAAACACGCAGCCGCAGTACTTCTGCATGTAAAATCCCAGCTCCCGGGCCCGCTGGTTCCCGGCCCGGAAGTTTGGCCGGAAGTCCCGGTAGAGAAATTCCACGCCGTACCGGCCCGCACAGCGCTCCGCCGCCCGGGCGATGCCCTCGTGGTCCTGGTAGAGGCTGGCAAGCAGCGTGGTGGTGAAGGCGGGAAAGCCGTGCTCTGCGGCGTATTTCGCCGTTTCCTCGATGCGGCGCTCATAGCAGTAGGTGCAGCGGCCGCCGACGTCCCCGGCCACATGGCGGACAAACTCCCGCAGGCCGTAGTCCTCCCGGACCCGCACCTCCATGCCGATGGTGGGCGCGTACTGCAAAAGGCAGTCCCGCCGGGCCTGGTACTCCTTCCAGGGGTGGATGTTGGGGTTGTACCAGAAGGCCGAGGGCTCGATGCCCTCGGCCCGGAGGGGGTCGATGCAGCTCAAAGAGCAGGGGGCGCAGCAGCAGTGGAGCAGTACGGTTCTCATATGGGCATGCCTCGCTTCCGTGTTGAATAGGATGAGTATAGCACGTCCCGGAGGAATAGGCAAGCCTGGAAAGGCGGCCATTTTTAACGGACTCTTTACAGTTTTTCAAGGGATTGCCGCTTGAAAAATCCGTCGAAAACGTGTATGATACCAAAAGTATGATATCTTAGAATTCCTATGGGAATTGTGGTACGTAATCGTTTGCTCAAAGGAGGAGCGGGCTTGAAGATCGGCCTTGACGTGGGGTCCACCACCATCAAATGCGTGGTGCTGGACAGCGCGGACAACATTGTATACAGCACCTACGAGCGGCATTTCAGCCATATCCTGGAAAAGTCGGAGGAGCTTCTGCGCCGGGTGGCCGGGCAGTACGCCCCCTCCGGAAGGGCCGAACTGGCCATCTCCGGCTCCGCCGGGATGGGCATGGCGGAAAGCGTGGGCGTGCCCTTTGTGCAGGAGGTGTTCGCCACCCGGGTAGCTGCGGGGCGGCTGGCGCCCGGCGCGGACGTGGTGATTGAGCTGGGGGGGGAGGACGCGAAAATCCTCTTTCTCACCGGCGGCATGGAGGTCCGGATGAACGGCTCCTGCGCCGGTGGCACCGGGGCCTTCATCGACCAGATGGCCACCCTTTTGAAAATGACCGCCGGCGAGATGGACGCCGCCGCCCAAAAAGCGGAGAAAACCTATACCATCGCCTCCCGCTGCGGCGTGTTTGCCAAAAGCGACGTGCAGCCCCTTATCAACCAGGGGGCCAAGGCCGCGGACATCGCCGCCAGCATTTACCAGGCGGTGGTGAACCAGACCGTGGCGGGCCTGGCCCAGGGGCGGCCCATCAAGGGGAACATCCTCTACCTGGGGGGGCCGCTGACCTTTTCCGGGTGCCTCCGGGAGAGCTTTGACAAGACCCTGGGAGTCTCCGGGACCTGCCCGGAGAACAGCCTTTTGTTTGTGGCCCTGGGGGCGGCGTTCTGCGCGGATCAGGACTTCGACATAAGCGCCCTGGCGGACCGCCTCCGGCAGCGGGGAGCCTCGGAGACCTACCGGAGCCAGCCGCCGCTCTTTGAGACGCAGGAGGAGTACGAGGCATTCCGGGCCCGCCATGCCAGGGCCAGGGTGGCCCGGGCCCCCTTCGGCCCGGATTACGCCGCCCCGGTCCACATCGGAATCGACTCCGGCTCCACCACCGTGAAGGTGGCCGTCATCGACCAGGAGGCCCGGCTGCTGTTCACCGATTACCGGCCCAACCTGGGCAACCCCGTGCCCCTGATCCGGGAGGTGCTCCAGCGGCTCTATGACGAGCATCCGGCCCTCCACGCGGCCTCCGTCACCACCACCGGCTACGGCGAGGATTTGGCGAAGAACGCCTTCCACGGCGATTACGGCGTGGTGGAGACCGTGGCCCACTTCACCGCCGCGAGGCACTTCCTGCCCAACGTGGACTTTATCATCGACATCGGCGGGCAGGACATGAAGTGCTTCAAGATTGAGGACGGGGCCATCAGCAACATCTTTTTGAACGAGGCGTGCTCCTCCGGCTGCGGCAGCTTTCTCCAGACCTTCGCCCAGGCCCTGGGCCGGGACGTGAAGGAGTTCGCCCGGCTGGGCCTGTTCGCGGACCGGCCTGTGGACCTGGGGAGCCGCTGCACCGTGTTCATGAACTCCAGCGTAAAGCAGGCCCAAAAGGACGGGGCCAGCATTGAGAACATCTCGGCGGGCCTTTCCATCTCCGTGGTCAAGAACGCCATTTACAAAGTGATCCGCGCCTCCAGCCCGGAGGAGCTGGGCCGGAACGTGGTGGTCCAGGGGGGCACCTTCTACAACGAGGCGGTGCTCCGGGCCTTTGAGAAGGAGATGGGGGTGGAGGTCATCCGCCCGGACATTGCCGGGCTGATGGGGGCCTTCGGCGCGGCCCTCTATGGCCGGAGCAAGGCCGCCCCGGGGCAGAGCAGCGCGCTTTTGAGCCGGGAGGGCCTGGAGAGCTTTACCCAGGAGACGGAAAACCGGACCTGCGGCCTCTGCGGCAACAACTGCCAGCTCACGGTCAACACCTTCGCGGGAGGGGAGACCTTCATCAGCGGCAACCGCTGCGACCGCCCCATTACGGGAAAAGCCGACAGCGGCGAGCGGAACCTGTACGCCTATAAGCGCAAGCTGATTTTAAGCTATAAGCCCGTCCCCGGAAAGCGGGGGAAAATCGGGCTTCCCCTGTGCCTGAACATGTGGGAGCTGCTGCCCTTCTGGCATACCTTCTTCACGAAGCTGGGCTTCGCCGTGTACCACAGCCCCCTCTCCAGCCGGGACCTGTATGTAAAGGGGCAGGCCACCATCCCCAGCGACACCGCCTGCTTCCCGGCAAAGCTGGCCCACGGGCATATCCAATTCCTCTCCGGGCTGGGGCTGGACGCAGTCTTTTATCCCTGCATGACCTACAACATTGACGAGGGCCTGGGGGACAACCACTATAACTGCCCCGTGGTGGCCTATTACCCGGAGGTCATCGCCGGGAACTGCCCCGAAATCAAGGGGACCAAATTCATTTATGATTACGTGGGCCTCCACCGGCCCAAGGACTTTACCAAGAAAATCACCGCCATTCTCCAGCAGCATTTCCCCGGTATCTCCAGGAGCGAGGTCCGGGAGGCCGGGGACGCCGCCTATGCCGAATACGCCCACCATATGGCCCAGGTCCGCAGGGAAGGGGCCCGCATCATGGAGCAGGCCCGGGCCGAGGGGCGGCGGATCATCGTCCTGGCGGGGCGGCCCTACCATGTGGACCCGGAGGTCAACCACGGCATCGACACCCTGATCACCCGCTTCGGCGCGGCGGTGGTGACGGAGGACTCCGTCTCCGGCCTGGTGGACAAATTCCCCACCACGGTTTTGAACCAGTGGACCTACCACTCCCGGCTTTACGCCGCCGCCAAGTACTGCGTGGAGCACCGGGACTGCGACCTGGTGCAGCTGGTCAGCTTCGGCTGCGGCGTGGACGCCATCACCACCGACGAGACCCAGTCCATTCTCCAGGACGGGGGCAAGCTGTATACGGAGCTGAAAATCGACGAGATTACCAACCTGGGCGCGGTGCGCATCCGCCTGCGGAGCCTTTTCGCCGCCCTGGACGAACAGGAGTGAGACCATGATGGAGAACTATCCCAAATTTACGCCGGAGATGAAGAAGACCCACAAAATCCTCATCCCCAACATGGCCCCGGTGCAGTTCCGCATTCTGGCGGCCGTCATGGAGCAGGCGGGCTACACCTGCGAGCTGCTGGAAAACTGCGGAAGCCAGGTCAGCGAGCTGGGCCTGAAGTACGTACATAACGACACCTGCTACCCGGCGCTGCTGGTCATCGGCCAGTTCCTGGACGCCCTGGCCTCCGGGAAGTACGACCTGGACCGCACCGCCCTCATCATCACCCAGACCGGCGGCGGCTGCCGGGCCTCCAATTACATCCACCTTCTGCGCAAGGCATTGGTAAAAGCGGGATATCCCCAGGTGCCGGTGGTGAGCCTGAACTTCTCCGGGCTGGAGAAGGACTCCGGCTTCCCCATGACGGCGGCCTTCCTGCGCAGGCTCCTGGCGGTGGTTTACTACGGCGATCTGCTGGCGGCCCTCCGGGCCCAGACGGAGCCCTATGAGGTCCGCCGGGGCGAGGCGAAGGCCTTGCAGGAGAAGTGGCTGGATACCGTCTGCGGCTGGATTCACCGGGACAAGGGCTGGTCCAACCGGGAGATGAAGGAGGCCATGCCCGTCATCGCCCGGGAGTTTGCCGCCGTCCCCGTCCGCCGGGTCCCCAAGGTGAAGGTAGGCGTGGTGGGCGAGATTTACGTGAAATACTCCCCCCTGGGGAACAACGGCCTGGAGGAGTTTCTCCGCTCCCAGGACTGCGAGGTGAACCTGCCGGGGCTGATGGGCTTTTTGCAGTACTGCGCCTACAACCCGGCGCAGACCGCCCGGCTTTACGGGGGGAGCTTCCTGGAGAAGATTGGACCCGGCCTGGTCCTCAAGTATATCGAGGGCATGGAGAGCGTGGTCCTCCAGGTCCTGCGGGACAACGGCTATCACGCGCCCCTGCCCTTCCGGGAGCTTATCAAGCTCACCGACGGGGTCATCGGCACGGGGGACAAGATGGGGGAGGGCTGGCTCCTCACCGCCGAGATGATCGAGCTGGTCCGGGCGGGGTACGAGAACATCGTCTGCGCCCAGCCCTTCGGGTGCCTGCCCAACCACATCTGCGGCAAGGGGATGATCAACAAAATCCGGGAGCTCTATCCCCAGGCCAACATCACCCCCATTGATTACGACCCCAGCGCCACCCGGGTGAACCAGGAAAACCGCATCAAGCTGATGCTGGCGGTGGCCCGGGAGCGCCTGGCGGAGCAGGCGGCAAACCGGCCGGAGGAAGCGCCCCGCCGGGCCGCCCGTCCCGCGCCGGAGCGCTTGAGAGGCCGGGCAAAGGCGGCGGTGTAAGAAACCGCACCGCCGCCGGTTGGCGCAGCCGTTAAACGGTTGACATGATAAGGAAAAAGGCAGAGACGGTTCGTCTCTGCCTTTTTACGCATGCTTGCGCAGACGGGCTCAGCCCTTTTCCAGCGCGGCGGCGATGGCCTCGTCCTCCAGGCTGTGGGTCCGCAGGAAGTCCAGCCAGAGGCGGCACCCGGCGGGGTTGAGGTGGATGCCGTCGGAGTTGAGGTCCTTGGGAAGGCAGCCGTCCTCTCCGGTGAGACAGGCGGCTGTGTCCAGGAAATAGCATTGCTTTTCCTCCGCCAGAGCCTGGATAACCGCGTTGTATTCGGCAATGCGGGTGTTGTTGACGTAGGTCTTTTGGGCCTCCTGCCTGGCGCTGACAGGGGGGATGGACTGGAGGACGATTTTCGCCTCCGGATGGTCCGCCCGGAGGCGGTCGATGAGCTTGGCGTACTGGGCCTGATAAGTCTCCGTCTTGGTCCAGCCCAGCTCGTTGATCCCCAGCATGACATAGATTTTGTCGCACGCCTGTTCCGCCGCCGCGTCCAGCAGGGGGACCTTTTCCCCGCTTTCGGTCTCAAAGCTTTTCTTGGAAAACACGGATTCCACCGTGGCCCCCACGGCGGTGTAGAAATGCCCGGTTTTCAAGCCGCTGTAGAGGTAAAGCCCCTCGGTACGGGAGTCCCCCAGAAAGACGGCGCGGTCGAAGTATGTATCCTCCACCGCCTCCGTCCGGGGCAGGGGGCTGGGCAGGGGTTCCGGCTCCTCTGCGGCTTCCGGCAGGGCCGCGGCCCGGTCCTCCGCCATTTTGGGGGCTGCGGCGGCAGGGACCGCCTTATAGCGCGCCGGCTCCGCAGCCTCCGCCAGGGGAGAGCTGACCGCCGTGCCGCCGGACGCGCCGGAGGTCAGCAGCAGGGCCGCCGCCGCCAGAGCCGCCATTATGCCGGGCAGGCGGCGGACCGTTTCCCGTTTTCCCATAGTCCGATCCCTTCCTCGTCTATCGTCATCCCGCAAAGGCGCGGGAAATCCTCTCTCTATAATTATACGCGAAAACCCTCGAAAAAAGTCGAAACAATTTGTTAAAATTTTGGTGACAAATTGTCTCCAATTTTCCGGTGCGATCCAGCATACGCGAAGCCGCCCGTCCTTATGCCGGGAAGCCTGTCCCAAAATCAGGCGCAACCTGCCGCCGCACGATTTGAGGATGGGCGCTCAGGGCAGGGCGTGCCGGGCTCAGTCCCGGAGGCTCTTGGGGTACTCCCCGCTCTCGTGGAGCCGCCGCAGGGACCGGGCCACAAGCTCCCGGTCCTCCCGGTAGGTCATGCCAAACCACTGCCCGGCGGAGGAGAGCAGGGAAACCTCCAGGCTCCCCTGGCGGAGCTGGTCGTCTACCATTTCGGGCAAAAGCCGCTCGGCCCGCGGGTTGTCCCCGGCAGAGCGGAGGAATTCCTCGAAGTCCCGCCGGAGGACGGGGAAGATGGAGGGCATGAAGCCCCAGAAGTTCATGGACACCACCGCCTCCGGGTCCAGGGACCGGCCCGTCCCCAAATCCCGGAGGGAGCCGTCCCCGTAAAGCTGAATGTTCCGGGTCTCCCGGACGCTTTGCAAAAAGCCGTCCTGCCCGGCGCACAGGCCCCGGGTGACGGTTCCGTGGAGGCTGGCGGTATTCTTCAGGAGATAGCCCACCATGGCGGCGCGGCCCTCCTCCGGCAGGCGGCAAAGAGCCTGGGCCATCTGGCGGTAAGCGTCGAAGCCGTAAAAATCGTCGGCGTTGATGACGCAGAAGGGCTCCCGCACCACGTCTGCGGCGCAGAGCAGGGCGTGGACCGTGCCGAAGGGCCGGGTCCGCCCCTGCGGAATGGAATAAAAGGCCGGGATGGAGGAGAAGTCCTGATAGGCGTATTCCACCTCCACCGGGCTTCCGTCCAGGGCGGTCCGCCGGGTGAGATAGCCGCAGAGGGATTCCATCATCTCCCGCATCTCCGGCTTGATGATAAAGACCACCTTGCCGAAGCCCGCCCGGAGGGCGTCGTGGATGGAGTACTCCATCAGGATTTCCCCGCTGGGGCCGATGCCGTCCACCTGCTTCGTTCCGCCGTAGCGGGACCCAAGGCCCGCCGCCATGATTACCAAAGAAAGCTGCATGTCCACGTTCTCCTGTCTATCTGCCGGGCGGCAGCGCCCGGGCCGTCTTTTTTGCGCCCCTTTTGACGGGGCGGTCAATCCCTTTTGCAGCGGAAGCGCCGGGCCTCGGCGGTCCAGTCCCAGAGGCCATCCGGAAAGGCGGCGGGGTCCGCCGGAAGAATCAAATGGTTGGTGAACCGCCCGGGATAGGCCTCCACCGCCAAAATCAGCTCCTCCGCCTCCAAGGGGCGGGGGAGAAACAGCGACAGCAGCGCCCCGGGGACGGCCCTGCCCCGGAGACGCTTTCCCGGCGCGGTAAGGGCGCAGTAAGGCCGGGGGTCCCGGAGTCCCACCTGGGATTTCTGGGTGACGATTTCCGTTTCGCTCCAGCGCTCCAGCGCCCCCAGAAGAAAGGCCCGGACCGAGGGCAGGGCCTCCGGCTTTCTGGTGAAGAAATTCTCCGCCAGGCGCAGGGCTTCCGGGTTTGTCATTGCGCCGCCTCCTGCTCCAGGCTGTAGAGCCCCGCGCCGATGGCCGTTGCGAAGGTGGCCCGCTCCGGAATGATATAGCGGATGCCGTACAGCCGCTGGAAGTTTTCGAAGTTGGGCTTTGCCTGGGACAAGGTGGTGACGGAGCCGGTGAGGACCACCGTGTCCGCGCCGCAGCATTGGCAGGCCAGCACCGTCATGGTGCCGATGGCCTGGAGCACCAGATTCACCGCTCCGGCGGCCAGGTCCGCAGGCGCCGCGTCCTCCGAGAGGTTGCCGAAGTTGGCGGCGGTGAGGGTGGGGTCCAGGGTGGCGGCGGGGTCCGGCGTGATGTCCCGGATGGTCAGGTCCACCTTGCCCAGGTCCCCCTGCTCCGCCAGCTTTTTAATCTGGCCGAAGCGCTCCATGTCCACCAGCTTCCGGCAGAGGCCCCCCAGGGTGCCGCCGCCGATGCCGCTGCCGCAGAGGTGCCGCACGCCCCGGCCCCGCTCCGCCCAGAGAAAGGCGGTGCCGGTGCCCATGGTGGCCACCACGGCCTTCTCCTGCCCCGACATGGCCAGGGCTCCGGCGCCGCTGGCGGAGAACTCGTCCACCTTGCAGGTGGGCAGGCCGTAGATGGCCCCCTCCACACAGGAGGCCCCCACGCCGGTGAGAACCACCCGGCTCACGTCCTCCAGGGCCAGCCTGTGCCCGGAAAGATAGCTCCCGAAGGCCCCGTAAAGGCTGGTAACGGGGTCTTCCGCCTGGACCCGGAGGGTGGAAAGAAGGGCCCCGCCGGGGTCCAGGCCCACGATTTTGGTGGTGGTTCCGCCGATGTCGATGCCAAGAATGGTCTTCATAGCGCGTCCTCCCGGCCGCCGTTTCGCTTTGGAAAGCGGGGCGGCATGATCTCTCTGCCATTATGGGGCATGGGGAGGGAAATGTCAACAGAGGAGGGCGGCGCGGCGGGAACATTTTCGTATTTTATGACGGGCCGCCCCAAAGGCCTTCCCCTGCCTCAATCAGCGCCAGCTTTCCCCGGCGGTCCAGGCGTTTGATGGCCGCCTCCCGGCGGAGGGCGGCGGATTTGTCCGGAACCGCTTCCCGGTAGACCAGCTCCACCGGAGGGCGGCTGCGGGTATACTTGGCCCCCCGGCCCCTTTGGTGGGCCGCCAGCCGCCGGGGCAGGTCGTTGGTGCACCCGGTGTAGAGGGACCCGTCCCCGCAGCGGAGCATGTAAACCGTCCACTCCACCCGCCGTTCCTCCCTTCCCGCTTTGCGGCATGCCGCGCCGCTTTTGGGATGTATGATACCACAAAAGCCGGGCAAAGGCAAAGGCCCCCAGGGATTTTCCCGGCGCTTCTGCGTTTGGGGAAGATAGAAATGCCGGGGAGCCCTCCTCCGGGGGGCCTGTCTGCGGGTCCTTTAAAAAATAGATCGAGAAAAAATTCCGCAAACCTCTTAATTTTCTCTCCCAAGCGCCGAAGATAAGGATGTAGGCAGTGGAAGCCGCGCAGGGAAATCCAAAAGAAACGTTGCAAGCTCCACTCAGCACAATATTATAAATAATGCAGATTTCACCCGGTTGCGCGAACCGGCTGGAATAAAGTCCCCGCGCCAAGCGGCCGGGCCAAAGGCCACGGCAAGGCCCGCAAGGCGCTCCGCTCCAGCGCTGGAACAAGGATGTTCGGCGCGACGGAAATCACCCTTAATCATTTTATAATTGGAAGGAGTCAATTAAAATGAGGATTCAGCACAATATTATGGCGATGAACGCCTATCGCAACTACAACGCCAACACCTCCGCTCTCTCCAAGAACCTGGAGAAGCTGAGCTCCGGCTATAAGATCAACCGCGCCGGCGACGACGCGGCCGGCCTGGCTATTTCCGAGAAGATGCGGGCTCAGATCACCGGACTGAACGCCGCCCAGAAGAACGTCAAGGACGGCATCTCCCTGGTGAAGACCGCCGAGGGCGCCATGCAGGAGATCCAGGACATGCTCAACCGCATGGACTACCTGGCCACCCAGTCCGCCAACGGCACCTATGATAACGAGGTTGACCGCTACAACCTCCAGAAGGAAGTCAACCAGCTGAAGTCCGAAATCAACCGTATCGCCGACAGCGCCAACTTCAACGGCATCAAGCTGCTGGACGGTTCCCTGGACACCAGCAAGGCCACCTCTCTGAACGACGTCACTGTGACCCATGTCACCGACGCCAACCCCGATTCCTCCAACGCCCAGAAGGGTATCTACTCCATCGACCTGAAGGACTTCAAGGCGGCCAGCAGCACCAATGCGGCCCCCGCCACCATCTCCATCAAGATCGGCGGCGTGACCGTCGCGGAGGGCAAGGCCACCGCCACCGGCGGCTTTGTGGATGCCAACGGCTACACGGCCACCTCCGGCACCGTCACCATCGGCGGCGTGGGCTTCGACGCCAAGCGGGACGGCGACATCCTGACCCTCACCATGAAGACCGATCCCACCGCCGATTTCGACGACAACATGAAGGTCACGATTGACGCGGGCGGTATTCCCGTTAACGCTCACGGCAACGGCGGATTCCCCGAGGGCGTTACCGTGAAGCAGGAGGCCAAGCCCGCCGCCGCCCGGGTGTACGCCCAGTGCACCTTCCAGCTGACGGACGCCGACCTCACCGACGGCTTCCAGCTGAAGATCGGAAAGGATACCTACACCTTCGCCGTCGGCGCCAACAGCAAGTTCAAGAACGCCGCCAACGTGATTGACCTCACCGATTACGAGCCGGGCACCACCGGAGTGGCCAAGATTGCGGGCCGCCGCCTGACCGAGGTCGCCGCCAGCAACAAGATGTTCAAGGTGGGCACGACCAACAACGACGGCACCATCACCATCACCGAGCGGGAGGGCGCCGGCATCGACTACACCGTAAACGATCTCATCGGCAAGGACAAGAAGAACTATGCCGACGCCAACGCCGCCGCGTGGTCCGGCCTCATCCAGAAGGGCCAGGCCTCCGCCAGCGCCGTGGGCCTGAGCCTGCAGATCGGCGACACCGCCGACAGCTATAACCAGCTGGGCGTCGCCATCGGCGACATGCACACCAAGGCCATGGGAATTGCCGACGTGGATATCAGCGGCATTTCCGGAGCCCAGAGCGCCATCCAGACCGTCCGCAACGCGATTAACTATGTCTCCTCCGTCCGCGGCGACCTGGGCGCCACCCAGAACCGTCTGGAGCACACCGCCAACAACCTCAGCGTCATGGCGGAGAACATCCAGGACGCCGAGTCCACCATCCGCGACACCGACGTTGCCGAAGAGATGATGTCCTACACGAAGAACAACATCCTGATCCAGTCCGCCCAGGCGATGCTGGCCCAGGCCAATGCGGTTCCTCAGGGCGTTCTCCAGCTGCTGGGCTAATCCCCGCAGTCTGAGAGCGGTGTGAAGACTGCCCTGCCTGGGACAGCATGAGGGGCCCCTGCAAAATCGTAAGATTTTGTGGGGAGAGGAGGAAGAAAGGAAGCGGGCGAAGTCCGCGCCGGAGGCGGGGACAAAGCAGAGCGGAGTTTCTTCCGACGAGGCCCAGGCCAACGCGGTTCCTCAGGGCGTTCTCCAGCTCCTCGGCTGATTTCCTGAGCTTGGGAAAAGCGTATAGCGCATACCAAACAGGGGGCGGGCCTCTCGGCCCGCCCCCCTTTCCTGCTTTGAAAAAACGGCCCGGCCGGTTCGGGCTGCTTTTTCAAAACAGGAAGCGGAGAAGAAAGGAGACCGCCCATGGACCCTGTCGATATTCCCGTCCGCACCGCCTTAATGCCCCTGTGCTACAAGGACTTCCACTGCCTGATGGGAGCCTGCCGGGACAATTGCTGCGCCGCCGGCTGGGAGATTGCGTTTAACAAAAAAGATTATCTGCGCATCAAGCGCGCGGTCAAAAGCAGGGAGCTGAAAGCGGCCTTGAGCGGCGGCGTGTCCCGTCTGCGGGACGATGCGTTCAATGGGTTTTACGCCCATTTTGCCACAGGACCGGAGGGCCGGTGCGCATTCCAGCGGGAAGACGGCCTGTGCCGCCTCCAGCTGGAATGCGGGGCAGAGGCGCTGCCGATGGTGTGCCGGATGTACCCCCGGAAGATCACCTATACCCCCGCCGCCCGGGAGTTCTCCCTCAGCCCCTCCTGTGAGGGGGTGCTGGAGCAGTTGTGGAACCTGCCCCAGGGGATCGATTTTTGGGAGGAGGACCTGCCCAGGGCGGATTGGCAGACCATAGAGGCCCAGCCCCGGTCCGCCCGGTTTGCGGATATCCGGTCTTTCTGCATTGATGTGATGCAGGAGCGGTCCCTTCCCCTTTCCCGGCGGATGCTGCTGCTGGGGGTGCTGCTCCAGCGCCTGAAGGAGACGGACTGGGCGGAGGAGGGAGCCGTGGACGGCTGGCTCGCCTGGGGCGGGGAGCAGCTGCGAGACCCCGCTGCCGCCGCTCTGGAAAGCCTGCCCCGGGACCGCTTGGGCTTCCTGACGGGCGGCGTCCGGGTTTTGCTGAATCTGTATGAAAACCACCGTCCGGGGGCGGGGGTTTACCGCTCTCTCTTTGCCGCCCTCAGCGCGGACGGGGAGGATTGGGAAAAGAACGGAATAGGAAAATTTTCCATGGACACGGTCCGGTATCAGGAGCTGGAGAACCGGCTGGAGGAGCTGCTGGGCCATTCGGATGCGTTCTTCGAGAATTTGATGGTGATGACGGCCTTCTATCTGGCGTTTCCCCTTCTGTCCGGGCCGGAGGAGCTGTGGCGGAGCTATGTGGACCTTTGCATGCTGTACGGCTTTTGCCGTTTCGCCGCCGTGTGCGCCTGCGGACAGGAGGCCGGCCGGGAGCGGCTGTTCCAGGTCCTTGTTGCCGCAGGCCGGGGCCTTCTGCACAACAAGCAGCGGCGGGACTGGCTGGTCAGGGAGCGCCTGGCCCGGGGAGAGGGCACGCTGGCCCATATGGCGGTCCTGCTTGGCGGCTGAGTATTGAGAACATACGGGAGGAACGTAGTGATGAAGCCTCTGTTGTCTGTCGGCATTATTTTCAAAAATGAAATCCGCTGCCTGGAGCGGTGCTTGAAGTCCCTCCAGCCCCTGCGGGAGGCGGTTCCCTGCGAGCTGGTCATGGCGGACACCGGCTCCGGCGACGGCAGCCGGGAGGTGGCCGCCAAATACGCTGACATTCTCTTTGACTTTCCCTGGATTGACGATTTCGCCGCCGCCCGGAACGCGGTGATTGACCGCTGCCATGGAGAGTGGTATCTCTCCATCGACGCCGACGAGTGGCTGGACGGGGACATTGCCCAGCTGGTCCGGTATCTGACCCATCCGGAGCGGTGGGAGCGCCCTCTCTGCGGCGTGATGCTGCGAAACTATTACACGCCGGAGCTGGACGGGGAGAGCAACGACTTTCTGGCGGTGCGGATGGCGCGCCTGTCCACCGGGGCCCGGTTTACCGGGGCAATCCATGAGCTGTGGAACCTTGCCGCTCCGGTCTGCGCCCTGGAGCAGACGCTGCTCCACCACGACGGCTATGTGGATTTCAACGAGAATTATAACCAGGAAAAGCACGAGCGGAACATGAAGCTCCTCCGGGAGAAGCTGGAGCGGGAACCGGAGGACCTGAAAACCCTGCTGCAATGCATAGAGAGTTCCACGCGGACGGCGTCCTATGACAGCTATGTCCGTCGGGCGGTGGAGGCCCTTAAAAAGAAGCCCGGGGGCTGGAAGTATTACGCCCCGCCAATTCTCCGCTATGCCGTGCTCTGGGCCGCCGGGCAGAAGCTGCCGGAACTGAAGGAGTGGTCGGACTGGCTGCTCTCGGAGTTCCCCGATTCGCCCTATACCGGCATTGACGCGGCGTATGTGCTGTTCATCAGCGAGGCGGAGAAGCAGGAGTACGACGCCGCAATCCCTTACGGGGAGCGGTATCTGCGGACTATGGAGGATTACCGGGCCGGGCGGATCGACCTCACGGCGATGGTGTTCGGCTCCTTCGTCATGGCCACCCGCTCCCGGGAGGACGGAGCCCGGGCCGTTTTGGCCGACGCCTATTTTCACAGCCATGAGATGGAAAAGGCCCGGGAAATGCTGCTGAGCATTGACCGCGCCCGGATGCGCCCGGAAACGGCGGCGAACTACATTGGAATTTTAATGAACCTCCACGCCCAAAGCGGGGAGGACCTGTCCGGCGTTCTGGCGGACTTCTGGGAAAAAACGGACCGCCCGGAGCCCTGGAAAAAGCAGGGGGAGGCGTGCCGCAGGGCCATGGTGGAGGCGGCGCAGGCCGTGTTTTCCACGGCCCACTGGCAGGCGGAGGAGGAGAACGGCTTTCGCCACGCGTACACGCTGTTTCTGCCCCTGGCGGGGAAATGCGCCTTGGGAAACGGGGCGGCGGTTTTGGCGGCGGATACTGCGGAGGAGATGCAAAGGGCACTTCGGGACGTGGAGGGCTGGCGGGACTTTCCCGCTGCGGCCCTGGTCCACGCCGTCTTGTCGGGAGCGGCGTTCCCCCTGCCGGAAAACCCGCTGAACCTGGAGGACATGGACCTTCTCGCCGCCCGGCTGGCCCGGGAGCCGGAAAGCCTTTTCCGAGTTTTGGACGCGGCGGCGGGGGACTTTGCCGGAAGCTGGCAGACCCTGGCCTGGGCCCGGGGGCTGGCTCTGGCCGCGGTGCAGGGCTTCGGGTGGGACAGCGTGGAGACGGGCATGCGGCTGGCCCGGACCTTCGCCCGGGTGGAGGCGGCGTTTCTGACCGCCTGCTACGCGCCGGAGGTCCTCCGGGAGGGGAACCTCTGCGTGCTGCCGCCCATGCACCGGTTTGGCTGGCACTGCGTCCAGGCGTTCAACGCCCTGGCCGCCGGAGACGCCGCCGGGTATGCCCGCAGCCTGCGGGCGGGCCTTGAGACGCACCCGGACATGAAGCCCATGGTGAAGTTTCTGCTGGACAACACGCCGGAGCTCCAGGGCCCCGCTCCCTCCTGGGAGCTGATGGAGCTGGCGGAGAAGGTGCGGGCCATGCTGGCCTCTTTCCCGGCGGACGATCCGGCGGTGGCGGCGCTGAAGGCCAGCCCGGCATACCAGCGGGTGGCCGGCCTGATTGAAGGAGGCGGGCAATGAAAACCGTGATACTGGCGGGGGGGTTGGGCACCCGCATCAGCGAGGAAAGCCATCTCAAGCCCAAGCCCATGGTGACCATTGGGGAACAGCCCATTTTGTGGCATATTATGAAGCTCTACTCCCATTACGGATTTCATGACTTTGTGATCTGCTGCGGCTACAAGGGCTATGTCATCAAGGAGTATTTTGCGGACTACTACCTGCACCGCTCCGACGTCACCTTTGATTTCTCGGCGGGAAACCGGATGACGGTCCATGAAAACGTGGCGGAGCCCTGGCGGGTGACGCTGGTGGATACGGGGCTGAATACCCAGACCGGGGCGCGGATTAAGCGGGTCCAGAAATATATTGGGGACGAGCCCTTCCTGCTGACCTACGGCGACGGGGTCAGCGACGTGGACTTGAATGCCGTGCTGGAGAGGCACCGCTCCTCCGGCAAGGTCGTGACGCTGACCGGCGTTCAGCCGGGGGGCCGCTTCGGCGTGCTGGACCTGGACGAAGAAGGGACGGCGGTTTCCGGCTTCCGGGAAAAGGCGAAGGAGGACGGCGGCTGGATCAACGGCGGCTTCATGGTGATGGAACCGGAGATATTCGACTACCTCTCCCCGGAGGAGGGCTGCGTCCTGGAGCGGGGCCCCATGGAGGCCCTGGCCCGGGACGGAAAGCTGGGGATTTACAAGCACAACGGCTTTTGGCAGTGTATGGATACCCAGCGGGACCGGATTCAGCTGGAGAACCTGTGGCAGAGCGGCGCGGCTCCGTGGGAAGTCTGGTAAAAGGGTATGCGGGTTCTTCATATTGCGGCCCATTTGGGCGGCGGCGCGGGCAAGGCGGTCTCCGGCATGGCGGTCCAATGCCGGCGGGACTTTGGGGATGAGCAGCGGATACTGCTGCTCCAGGCCCCGGAAAAGACGGACCATATTCAAACCTGCGTTGAAAACCGCATTCCGGCGGCGGTTTGGGATGGGGACGCGGCCCTGCTGCAATGGGCCGACGTGGCGGTCGTCAATTGGTGGAACCACCCGGCCATGGCGCGTTTTTTGGCGAAGCTGCCCCGCCCGGCTCCGCCGCTGGTTTTGTGGTGCCATGTAAACGGCTGCCACTACCCATATCTGCCCTTTCCATTTACGCAGGCCTTCGACCGTATTTTGTTCACGGCGCGCTACTCCCTGGAGAATCCGGCCTGGACAAAGGAGGAGCGGCGGCGGGTGGAAGATCGGGCCGGAGTCGTCTGCGGAATGGGGCGCTTCGACGCGTCGCAGATTGAGCCAAAGCGGGAATACGCTTCCTCCGGCTGCTTTACCGTCGGCTATGCCGGAACCTTGAACTACGGCAAGCTGCACCCGGCGTTTTTGTCCTTCTGCCAGGCGGTCTGCGCCCGGATTCCGCAGGCCCGGTTTGTCATGGCGGGGGATCGGAGCGCGGAGCTGGAGCGGGACGTCCGGGAGGCGGGACTTTGGGACCGGTTTGCCTTCCCCGGCTTCGTGTCCGACGTTCCGGCGCTGATGCGCACGTTTGATGCGTTCGGCTACCTGCTGAACCCGGAGCACTACGGCACGACGGAAAACGCGCTGCTGGAGGCGATGGCCTGCGGAGTGCCCTGCGTGGTCCTGCGGCAGAATGTGGAGCAGTTCATCGTTCCGCCCGGCGGCCTGGTGGAAAACCCGGCCCAGTACGGCGAATGCCTGGAGCTCTTGCAGAAGGACCGGGACAGGCGGGAGCGGCTGGGACAGGCGGCCAGGCAGCGGGTGCTGGAGCGTTACGACGCGGCGGGCAACGCGGCGTGCTTTCACCGGGCCTGCGTACAGGCGGCGGAAAATCCCCAGGGGACCCGGGACTTTTCCTGCCTGGGCGGCACGCCCTGGCAGTGGTTTTTGCATTGCCTGGACGGCGGAACCCGGCGGCGGTTCGAGCAAGCCCTGGGCTGCCCGGAGAAAGCCCGGGCGCTGCTTCGCGCCTGCCCGCCGGTTCTGCGGGAGCGGCGCAAAAGCTCCGTGAGGCATTTCGCCGCGCTTTACCCGGAGGACGGGGCCCTGCAATTTTTCAATCGACAAATGGAGGAGATGGCACATGGCGGAGATAAAACCCAGTTATGACACGAAACGGCAGAGGCTGTCCGAGGTCATTCCCCTGGACGGCCCGCTGAGCATGTATGTGGAACCCACGCGGGTGTGTAATTTCAAGTGCTTCTACTGTATGCACGCTACCCGCGGAAAGCCCGGCGGCGCGCTGGAGCAGACGGGCTTCCGCCTGGACCACATGGATATGGCGCTGTATGCAAAAATCGTACAGGAAATCTCAGCGTTCCCAAAGGCGGTGAAGCGGGTCTGCTTTTCCGGCCTGGGGGAACCGCTGGCAAACCCCCGGCTGCCGGAGATGATTCGCAAGCTCCGGGAAGCGGGATTCACGGGTCGCGTCGACGTTATCAGCAACGGCTCCCTTTTGACGCATGAACTTTCTGACGCGCTGATTGCCGCCGGACTGAACCGGCTTCAGGTCTCCATCCAGGGCTTAAGCCGGGAGCAGTATGGGGAAAACTGCGGCGTGGCGGTAGATATGGAAAAGCTCCGCAGTGAGCTGGCGTATTTTCACGAAAAATCCC
The DNA here is from genome assembly GCA_910585165.1 of uncultured Oscillibacter sp. Classification (GTDB taxonomy): domain Bacteria; phylum Bacillota; class Clostridia; order Oscillospirales; family Oscillospiraceae; genus Oscillibacter. Next base: position 35,146 of record CAJUBX010000012.1, read on the forward strand.
AGGGGACCGATGCGTCCCTCTTCATAAAAATCATTGATGTGATGCTGAAATCAGAAGAGGATAAGGCCCGGTTTTTTGAGATGTTCAGCGGCCTGTGCGACACGATTTTTGTGGAACACCTGGTCATTATGGAACAGCAGATGGGCGACCACGGCGGCCGGGCGGACCACAGCCGGAATCTGAACGGGGAGTACGTGGAAAAGCGGAACGTCTGCGGCGTCATGTTTTATTTCCTTCAGGTCAACATTGACGGAGAGACCTTCCCCTGCTCCACGCCGGGCCTGCCCAACTCGTTTTCCATGGGCTGCATGAAAACCCAGACCCTTCAGGAAATCTGGGACGGCGTTCGCCGCCATGGCCTGATGTGCAAAAACCTGAAAGACGGCTATGCGGCGATTCCCGCGTGCAGGGAGTGTTCCTCCTGTGTCTGCATCGCCGACGAGGCGGAATACCTGGACGACTGCCGGGAGGAGATGCTGGAGCGGCTGAAAACCGCGTATGACGCGAAACGAAGCCGAAAGGGCTGAAATTTAAACGCGGGCTGCGAAACGGCCGGAGGTCCACGGCCTTTCGGTTGAATGGTACGGGGAATACCCGGTATCCAGTAAAGTCTTGTGTGCGAAATTGGAGGATGCACATGGGGAACGCAATTACTTTTTTGGAATCTGACCGGGCAAAACGAGTATGTCTGGCGGATCGGGTTCCAATGGATAAACCTTTTACGATTCGAATTTCTCCATGCCGGATTTGTGATTTAAGATGTGAATTCTGCCACCAGTCCTTGGAGGAATACCGCGCATACGCCCGGCGGATTGGGACAAGCGGCCTGATGGATATGTCCTTTTACCGCAGAGTGATTGACGACATAAAAGATACGTTTGGAAGCGTCGTCAAAATTGTTTTTGTGGGCCGCGGCGAACCGATTCTGCATCCCGGTATCGCTCAAATGGTGGCGTATGCCGCAGAAAAGCAGGCAGCCGATCAAATAGAGATTGTCACAAACGGAGTCAGCCTGACACATGAGCTTTGCGACCAATTGATCGAGGCTGGGTTGACCACCTTGCGCATTTCCGTAAACGGATTGAATGCTGAAGACTATCTGAAATTTTGCGGCAAGCAGATCGATTTTGAGAAATTCATCGAGCAGGTACGGTATTTTTATACCCACAAAAAAGACACGTCGATTTACGTCAAGATTATCAACTATATGGTGGACACGCCGCAGCGGCGTGAGTGTTTCTATCAGATGTTCAGTCCAATTTGCGATATTATCAATATTGAGAACCTGTACGAAACGAACATGGAAATCGACTTTCAAAAATTCATGAAGGAGCCACAGGAATTGCTGCTTTCAGCGAACGCGGAAGGGTGCATCCAGACCGAGATATGCGCAAGCCCCTTTTACTCCTTACAGATGGATGAGGATGGCCTTGTGCAGCCCTGCTCGAGTCCTATTTTGTACTCGGAAGAGAAGTGCCTGGGCGATGCGAAAAGAGAATCTATGAGGGATATCTGGTTTCAAAAGAGCTACAGGTTTCAGCGCCAAATGCTGGACGGCATGAAAAAAATTCCCTTTTGCGAAGGCTGCCGGGCATGGCTGCCCCACACCCATCCTGAGGATGTGCTGGACGATGCGGCGGAGCGGCTGAAAACCGCGTATGACGCGAAACGAAGCCGAAAGGGCTGAGAGCCTGTTTAAAATCTATCAAAATGCCGTCTCAGTCCATTTTTTTCCGCTGGGACTGCGTTGATTTGACTTGAAATCCGTCAGGATTCCTGCGTC
>CAJUBX010000013.1 GCA_910585165.1 uncultured Oscillibacter sp.
TCCAGCATCCGGCTGAGCTCCTTTTGCTGCTCCCGGGCGCAGTAGGCCTTCAGGCAGCGGCACATCCGCCCCTCCCGCCAGCCGGTATCGGCGCAGAGGGGGCAGGCGGGCTTTTCCTCCAGGCAGTCCGCCGGGAGGCCCAGCCCCTCCAGCAGAAGCCTCCGCTCCTCCTGGAGCCCCAGGTTCTGCTTTTTCAGGGCCTCCACCGCCGCCCGGGGGTCCGTCCCCTTCCGCAGGGCGGAGGAGAGGAGGCGGCTCATGACCGACCGGAGCTCCCCGTCGATTTCCCGGAGGCGGGGCTGGCGGGCGTAAACCCCCTCCCGCCGCTGCCGGGCCCGGTCCTCCCGGTCCCGCTTGTCCTCCTCAAAGCGCAAAAGGGCCCGGCGAACGATTTTCCCGTCATAGGCCATGGCTCACCCCTCCTTTCCCCGCTGCTGAATGTACTTGCGCATCCAGGCGTTGCCCGCTTTGGGCCCGCCGGGGGCGCTTTGGTCCGCCGCCGGGGCGGGCTTGTGGTCCCCGCTCTCAATCGCCTCCACGGTGTGGAGCCCCGCCTCGTGCCAGCGGCGGAGAATGCCGTTGCAGTAGCTCCACTTAAACTCGTGGCACTTGAGGACCGTCTTTTCATAGGCCAGGGCGGCGGCCTCCGGGGAAAAGCCCCACTCCAGCCACTGGAGGAGGTACTTCTCCTCCTCCCCCACCGGGGGCCTGTCCCCCAGGCGGAGGGCCCGCATAAAGGCCGGGACGGCCTCCCGCCGCCGGCTGTAATCCCGGAGGTACTTCTCTGCGGCGGCCTGGGTATCCACGCCCCGCCGGGCCCAGGCGTAGCCCTCCCGCTCAATCTGGCGGAGGGTGGGCCTGCGCCCCGGGCCGAAGCGGTCGGCGGTACGCTGGGCGCAGTGGCACACCAGCAGGTAAATCACGTCGCAGGGAAGCCCCAGGTAGTCGTACAGCCCCAGCAGGGCGGACAGGTCCGCCGTGGTGAGGCGCTTGCCCAGCTTCCGCTCCACCTCGGCGGTGAGGCGGCGGAAGTCCGCGCTCTCCTCCAGCTTCCCGGCCAGCTCCTCCTGGCGGTAGGACGGGGGCTCGTCGGCGGGCTCCGGCGGGGGGCTCTGGGGGGCGATGAGCCCCAGGTCCCGGAGGACGGCCTCCGCCGCCTCAATGCGGCCCCGGTCCCAGCGGAGCTCCCCCGCAAGAGACCGGGGCGGCGCATCTCCCCGGCGGCGGAGCAGGGCCAGGTACAGCAGCGCCGCGTCCCCGTCCCCCCGGTCCAGGAGGCGCTTTGCCGCCTGGGCGGTGAGGGTGACGGGGTCGTCGGGGGCATGGACAAGGACGCTGGGCATGGGGCGCGCCTCCTTTCCGGGGAAATTCCCGGGGAATCGTTTCTGCGTTTTATTCTACACGGTTCCCTGCGGAAAAGCAACCCCTTGACAGTTCCCGCTCCATCGCCTAAGATATAGTCCGTTAAGTTGAAAAATGGCATTGCCATTTTTCAAGCAGCAGGCTCTAGGCCTGCCGGCGCGCAAAGCGCGTAGTAACGGAACTATGAAGTCATATAAACTGGTCGCCGAAGGCGACCACAGCGAACATCGCTGTTGAAAAGTATCAAAGATACTTTTCAAGTTTATTGACTATAGTTCAAACAAAACGAGAAGGAGCCCCCTTTTATGGAACTGCAAGAGATGTACCAGGCCCTGGGCGTCAGCCCCGCCGTCTACCGCTATGGGGAAGCGGCGCTGGAGCGCCTCCGGGACCGCTTCGCCGCCATCGACCGCACCGCCGAGTACAACCAGGCCAAGGTCCTTCGGGCCATGCAGGAAAACCGGGTCAACGCCGCCCACTTTGCCGCCACCACCGGCTACGGCTACGACGACCAGGGCCGGGACAACCTGGAGCGGGTCTACGCCTCTGTTTTTCATACGGAGGCCGCCCTGGTCCGGCCCCAGATCACCTGCGGCACCCACGCCCTGGCCGTGGCCCTGTCCGCCAACCTCCTGCCGGGGGACGAGCTTCTCTCCCCCGTGGGGGCCCCCTACGACACGCTGGAGGAGGTCATCGGCATCCGGCCCAGCCGCTGCTCCTTGAAGGAGTACGGCGTTACCTATGCCCAGGCCAATCTCCTGCCGGACGGGCGCTTCGATTACAAGGCCATCCGGGAAAAAATCAACCCCCGCACCAGGCTCGTTACCATCCAGCGCTCCAAGGGCTACGCCACCCGGCCCAGCTTCTCCGTGGCGGAGATCGGGGAGCTTATTGCCTTCTGCAAGTCCGTGAAGCCGGACGTGAAGGTCATGGTGGACAACTGCTACGGCGAGTTTGTGGAGACCCTTGAGCCCTCGGACCTGGGGGCGGACATGGTGGTGGGGAGCCTTATCAAGAACCCCGGCGGGGGCCTGGCCCCCATCGGCGGGTACATCTGCGGCACGGCGGAGTGCGTGGAGCGCTGCGCCTTCCGCCTCTCCGCCCCGGGCCTGGGGCAGGAGGTGGGGGCCAACCTGGGACTGATGCCCGCCTTCTACCAGGGTCTGTTCCTGGCCCCCACGGTAACGGCGGGGGCGCTGAAGGGGGCCGTCTTCGCCGCCAACCTCTACGAGGGCCTGGGCTTTTCCTGCGTGCCAGGCGCTTCGGAGGACCGCCATGACATCATCCAGGCCGTGGCCCTGGGAAGCCGGGAGGCCATGCTGGCCTTCTGCAAGGGCATTCAGGCCGCCGCCCCGGTGGACAGCTACGTCACGCCGGAGCCCTGGGCCATGCCGGGGTACGACAGCGAGGTGGTCATGGCCGCCGGGGCCTTTGTCCAGGGAAGCTCCATCGAGCTCTCCGCCGACGGCCCCATCCGCCCGCCCTACGCCGTGTACTTTCAGGGGGGCCTCACCTGGCAGCACGCCAAGCTGGGGATTTTGATGAGCCTTCAGAAGCTTGTGGAGGCGGGCCTTGCCAGGCTGCCGGAGTAAGGAGGAATCGTTTATGAGACTGCAAAGCGCCATTTTCGATATGGACGGCACGCTGCTGGACTCCATGGGCATGTGGAGGACCCTGGCCGGCGCCCTGGCGGAGCGGCACGGGGCGGTGCCGCCGCCGGATTTGGACCGGAAGGTGGCCTCCCTGGGCCTGTGGGAGGGCACGGCCTACTGCAAGGAGGTCTGCGGCCTCCCCGGCACGGTGGAGGAGCTGGTGGAGGAGATCTGGCAGCGGATTGAGGACTTTTACCGCCGCGACGTCCGGCCCAAGCCGGGAGTGGTTCCCTTCCTCTCCATTTTGAAGATGGAGGGGGTCTGGATGTACGTGGCCACCGCCACGGACCGCCCCCTGGCCGAGGCGGCGCTGAAAACCGCGGGCATCGACGGCTTTTTCCGGGGCATCGTCACCACCCGGGAGGCGGGGCAGACCAAGCGGGAGGGGCCGGAGGTCTACGAGCGGGCCCTCCGCCGCCTCCGGTCCACAAAAAAGGACACCGTGGTTTTCGAGGACGCCCTCCACGCCCTGCGCACCGCCAAGGCGGCGGGCTTCCGCACGGCGGCGGTGTACGACGCCTCGGAGCCGGAGCAGGAGGAGCTGCGCCGCCTGGCGGAGTATTACATCCAAAGCTTCGAGGAGCTGACGGCGGGCGGCCCGGCATAGAAAGAGGACGGAGCCTTCGCTCCGTCCTCCCAGCTTGTCGAAAAAGCCTTTTCGACAAGCTGCTGCAAATTTTCAGAACTTTTTGAAGTTCTGAAAATTTAGGATTTCAATGGTGCAGGAAACCCTCCCTGGGTTTCCCGCACACACCCTTCCTTCCCGTTGAACAGCTCTTACGAATTTCTCGACAACCTGAGAGGACGGAGCCTTCGCTCCGTCCTCCCGTCTTATTATTCCTTCTCGAACACGTCCTTGCCCATCTCGCAGACGGGGCAGACCCAGCTCTCGGGAACCTGCTCCCAGGGAGTTCCGGGGGCGACGCCGTTGTCGGGATCGCCTACCGCGGGGTCATAGACGTAGCCGCAGGGGCAGACATACTTGTCCATTGGTCAATCCTCCTGAGATTGGAAAATTACTTGAAATACCGCTCCAACTCGTCCTCGCAAGCTCCATATCATTCGCTTCTGCGTAAACGCAAAAGCTCATTCATTTCGCTGCTCGTCCTCTCCAAATCAAACCCACTTCGCTGGGCTTTGATTTGGGCGATTTACTTGAAATATCTTTCAAGTAAACCCTTGAACGCCTTGCCGTGGCGGGCCTCATCCCGGGCCATCTCATGGACGGTGTCATGGATCGCGTCCAGGTTGTACTGCTTGGCCAGCTTCGCCAGGGCGAACTTGCCGGCGGTAGCGCCGTTCTCGGCCTCGACCCGCAGCTCCAGGTTCTTCTTGGTGGAGGTGGTCACCACGTCGCCCAGGAGCTCCGCGAACTTGGCGGCGTGCTCGGCCTCCTCATAGGCGGCCTTCTCCCAGTACAGGCCGATCTCGGGATAGCCCTCCCGGAAGGCCACACGGGCCATGGCCAGGTACATGCCCACTTCGGTGCACTCGCCGGTGAAGTTGGCGTTCAGGCCGTCCAGAATCTCCTTCTGCGCCTCGGCGGGAACGTCCGCGCCGAAGGTCTTGCCAACGCCGACCACGTGCTCGGCGGCCCAGCTCATATCAGCCTTCTGCTCGGTGAACTTGGAACCGGCCACGCCGCACTGGGGGCACTTCTCCGGAGGGGTGTCCCCCTCGTGAACATAACCGCAGACAGGGCAGACCCACTTTTTCATAACAGTTTCCTCCTCATTTAAGTATCTAAAGTTTTCTAGGCAGTGACATGAGTATAACAGGTTCCGGGAAAGAGTTCTAGTTGCAATTGCCACAATTTCAAAATTTGATAGAAATTCACGGATTGTTTAAATTTTTCCCGGCCAAACCGGGGCGCGGCGGGGCCGCGCTCCATTTTTCCTCTTTCCTTCCGGCGGTTTTTCTGATATACTTTCCGGGAACATTTCATCAGAAAGGCGGGCAGGCCATGAACCTCTGCGACCGGGAGACCCTCCGCGCCCTCTTGGGGCGCCACGGCTTTCACTTCTCCAAGTCCATGGGACAAAACTTTCTCATCGACCCCGCCGTCCCGGCGGACATTGCCTCCGCCTCCCGGGCGGCGGAGGACTGCGGCGTGCTGGAGATCGGCCCCGGCGCGGGGTGCCTGACGGCGGAGCTGGCCCAAAGAGCCGGAAAGGTGGCCGCCGTGGAGCTGGACCGCAGGCTCCTCCCCCTGCTGGCGGAGTCCATGGCCCCCTATGACAACGTGGAGATTGTCCCCGGGGACATTTTGAAGCTGGATTTGACCGCCCTGTACGGGGAAAAGCTGGCGGGCCTGCGGCCCCTGGTCTGCGCCAACCTCCCCTATAACATCACCACCCCGGTTTTGACGAAGCTGGTGGAGGCAGGTTTTTTCGAATCGATTACCGTCCTCCTTCAAAAGGAGGTGGCCCGCCGCCTGGCGGCCCCCCAGGGCTCGGCGGAGACGGGGGCCTTCTCCCTGTGGCTCCAGTACCATATGGAGGCGGAGGTCCTTTTCGACGTTCCGGCGGCGAAATTTTTCCCGGCCCCCAAGGTGGACTCCGCCGTTTTGCGCTGCGTCCGGCGGGAAAAGCCCGCCGTGGCGGTGGAGGACGAAGCGTTTTTCTTCCGCTGCATCCGGGGGGCCTTCCTTCTGCGGCGCAAGACCCTGGCCAACAGCCTGGCCGCCGCCCTGCCGGAGGCGGGGAAGGAACGGGTCCAGGCCGCCGCCGCGGCCTGTGGACTGCCGCCCTCCGTCCGGGGGGAGGCCCTGACCCTGGAGGACTTCGCCCGCCTGTCGGCGGCGCTTTTGAAATGAGGAACCGGCATGGATAACTACTTTTGCCCCGGGCTTTCCCGGGAGCGCATTCTGGAAATCAGCTCCATCGGCCTTGCCCACATGGGGGACGCGGTGTTCGAGCTGCTGGTCCGCGCCTGGCTCTGCGCCCACGGCGGGGCCACGGGCCGGGGGATGCACCGCGCCGCGGTGGCCCTGGTCTGCGCCGAGTCCCAGGCGGAGAAGGCGGAGAAAATCCTCCCCCTTCTGACGGAGGAGGAGCGCTCCGTCTTCCGCCGGGGCCGGAACGCCCAGGTCCACACCGTCCCCCACCACGCCAGCCGCGCCCAGTACGGCGAGGCCACGGCCCTGGAGGCTCTGCTGGGCTGGCTCTACCTCCGGGGGGAGACGGAGCGGATCAACGCGCTTTTCTGCGCCATGATGGAGGGGGAGGACAGCCATGGCAATTGACGCAATCTGTTTGCAGGCCGCCGTGGCGGAGCTGCGGCCCCAGCTGCTGGGCCTCCGGGTGGACAAGGTCCAGCAGCCCGCCCGGGACCAGGCGGTGCTGGTCTTTCGGGGGAAGCGCCTTCTTTTAAACGCCGGGGCGGGGGCTCCCCGCCTCCAGCTGACGGAAATTCCCCGGGACAACCCGGCCCAGCCCCCCATGTTCTGCATGCTTTTGCGCAAGCACCTCTCCGGGGCCCGGCTGGCGGATATTGCCCAGCCCCCCCTGGAGCGGCTGGTAAGGCTGGAATTTGACGCCTCCGACGAGCTGGGCCGGGCCGGGAGGCGGACGCTGGTGCTGGAGGCCATGGGCCGCAGGTCCAACCTGATCCTTCTGGACGGCGAGGGCCGTATTCTCGACAGCCTCCGCCGGGTGGACGCGGACATGTCCGCCGCCCGCCAGGTCCTGCCCGGCCTTTTCTACCAGCCCCCAGCCTCCACAGGCCGCCTTCCCTTTCTGGAGGAAACGGAGGCGGGCTTTGCCGCCCGCTTCGCCGCCGCGCCGCCGGAGCGGACTCTGGACGCGTTTTTGCTGGACCAGTATTTCGGCCTCTCTCCCCTGATGGCCCGGGAGCTTGCCTTCCGGGCGGCGGGAGACACGGACGCGCGGGTCTTTCAGCTCTCCGGCCCCGGCCCGCTGTGGCGGGCCCTGGAGGAGCTCTCCGCCCGGGTCCGGGAAAACCGCTTCACCCCCGTCTGCCTCCTGCGGGAGGGAACGCCCCTGGACTTCGCCTGTGTGCCTGTGGGGCAGTACGGCGGCGGGGCGGAGGTGGTGGCTTATGAAAGCGTCTCCGCCCTGCTGGACGCGTTTTACGAGGCCCGGGAGCGGCAGGAGCGGACCCGCCGCCGGGGGGCGGACCTTCTCCGGGCGGCCTCGGCGGCCCGGGACCGCCTGCGGCGGAAGCTGGCCTTGCAGGAGAAGGAGTACGCGGCCACCCAGGACCGGGATACGCTCCGCGTCCAGGGGGACCTGATCACCGCCAACCTCTACCGGATGGAGCGGGGGCAGTCCCGGCTGGAGTGCGAGAACTACTATGAGGCGGGCGCCCCCGTGACGGTTCCCCTGGACCCTCTGCTGACCCCCCAGCAGAATGCCGCCAGGTATTATAAGCGCTACGCCAAGGCCAAGACGGCGGAGAAGTACCTCCGAGAGCAGATGGCCCTGGCCCGGCGGGACCTCCACTATCTGGAAAGCGTCCTGGCGGAAATACAGCAGGCGGAGACGGAGCAGGATTTCCTGGATATCCGCCTGGAGCTTCATGAGGCGGGCTTTTTGAAAAAGCAGGGGAAAAAGGAGAAATCCCGCCCCTCCGCCCCCTGGGAGTTTTGCAGCTCCTCGGGCCTGCGGATTCAGGTGGGCCGTAACAACCGCCAGAACGACAAGCTGACCCTCAAGGACGCGGACCGCCGGGACCTCTGGTTCCATACCCAGAAAATCCACGGCTCCCATGTGATTCTCCGCTGTGCCGGGCGCGCCCCCTCGCCGGAGGATATCGCCGAGGCGGCGGTACTGGCGGCCTGGTTCTCCCAGGCCCGGGAGAGCGGAAACGTGCCTGTGGACTATACGGAGGTGCGGAACGTGAAAAAGCCCGCCGGAGGCCGGCCGGGCATGGTGGTCTATGCAGCCTGCCGCACCGTGAACGTCACGCCGGAGGCGGCGGCGGTGAAGCGGCTTCAAAGAGGAGGGGCGCAATGACCTTCAAAAGCCTCAAGAGGGGCCTCAAGGCCCGGCGGGACCTGGTTTTGCTCTACGCCAGGGCCCTTGGAAAGTGGCTTCTGCTGGCCACGGCGGCGGGAATCTCCTGCGGCCTGGTGGGGAGTTTTTTTCACATGGCCGTGGAGGCCGTCACCGGGCTGCGGGGGGAATATCCCTGGCTTTTGTACTGCCTGCCCCTGGCGGGCCTTGCCATCGTGGGGCTTTACAAGCTGCTGGGCACCGAGGGCCAGGGCACCAACGATATTTTTGACGAAGTCCACCGGGGGGGCAATATCTCCCTCCTGCTGGTCCCGGCCATTTTTTTGGGCACGGTGCTGACCCACCTTGGCGGCGGCTCCGCCGGGCGGGAGGGGGCGGCCCTCCAGATGGGCGGCGCCCTGGGCTACCGGGCGGGGCGGCTGTTCGGCTTTGACGAGCGGGACCTCCGCATCGCCACCACCACGGGCATGGCGGCCTTTTTCACCGCCCTGTTCGGCACGCCCCTGGCGGCGGCGGTGTTCTCCATCGCCGTGGTCAGCGTGGACTCCTTTTACCACGCCGCCTTTTTCCCCGCTCTCATTGGGGCGCTGGAGGCTTACGGCGTCTCCCGCCTGCTGGGGGTGGAGCCCACCGCCTTCGCCGTGGAGGCTCCGCCCCTCTCCGCGGGGCTGCTGGTCCGGGCGGGGGTGCTGGCGGGGCTGTGCGGGCTCCTCTCCGTGGCGTTCTGCGGCTTTATCCGCCTGACGGAGCGCCAGCTTCAAAAGCGCCTTCCAAACCCCTGGCTCCGGGCGTTCGCCGGGGGCTGCGCCGTCATCGTCCTCACCTGGCTCTGCGGAACCGGGGACTACAACGGCGCGGGCATGGAGGTCATCGCCGCCGCCGTGGAGGAGGGGACGGTCCGCCCCGCCGCCTTCGCGCTGAAAATCCTCTTCACCGCCGTCACCCTGGGGGCGGGCTTCAAGGGCGGAGAGGTGGTGCCCTCCTTCTTCGTGGGGGCGGCCTTCGGCTGCGCGGCGGGGCCGCTGCTGGGCCTTCCGGCGGGCTTTGCCGCCGCGCTGGGGCTGGCGGCGGTGTTCTGCGGGGCCACCAACTGCCCCCTGGCCTCCATCGCCCTGGCGATTGAGTTGTTTGGCAGCGGGGGGCTCTTGTACTTTGCCCTGGCCTGCTGTGTCAGCTACGTTCTCTCCGGCTACGGGGGGCTGTACTCCAGCCAGACCATTCTCCACTCCAAGCTCAAGGGCCGCTACATCAACGTGCATGCCAACGACGGCGGCGTGGAAAACATTTCCGGGGCGGCGGAGCCCGCCGCTTCCGTGGAAACCGCATAAAACGAGCCTCCTGCGGCATACTGTCGTCAACCGACATTTGCCACGGAGGCGCTTTTTATGCAGCTTTTGCAAGATACCGGCATGACCGTCCTGACCACCCTGCTGTCCATTCTGGCCCTGTTTCTTCTGACCAAGCTCATGGGGGCCAAGCAGGTGTCCCAAATGACCATGTTCGACTATGTGGTGGGCATCACCATCGGCTCCGCCGCCGCGGAGCTGGCCACCGAATTGGAAGAGCCCCACAAGCCCCTCACCGCCCTGATTGTCTACGGCCTTGTGGCCGTGGCCATCTCCGTTCTCTGCTGCAAGTCCCTGAAGGTCCGCTCCGTCGTCACGGGGCGGCCCCTGGTGCTGCTGGAGGACGGGGTCATTTACCGGGAGAACCTCAAAAAGGCCAAGCTGGATTTGAACGAATTTCTGACCTACTGCCGCATCGGCGGCTGGTTCGACTTAAGCCAGCTCCAGACGGCGGTCTTCGAGCACAACGGCACCGTCAGCTTCCTGCCGAAGGAAACGGACCGCCCCGCCACCCCGGCGGACCTGAACAAGAACCCCTCCCAGTCCCAGGTCCAGACCCCCTTCGTCATGGACGGAAAGCTCCTCTCGGGCAACCTCCGCCAGTCCGGGAAGGAGGACGCCTGGGTCCGCCGGGCGCTGCTCCGCCAGGGCTACCGGGACGAGGGGGAGGTCTTCCTGGCCCTCTGGGGCGGGGGAGAGGACCTGACGGTCTTCCCCATGGACGCGAAGCGGAGGGCCGCCCCCTCCGGCGGCGGCAATTCATGACCGCCGTCAGTGGGAGAGGATGAATTCCTCCAGCTCCTTGGGCGATGCGGCCACGGTTACGGCCCCGGCCTCCTCCAGCTCTCCCACCGGGGCGTAGCCGAAGAACTCCACCCCGGCGCAGTCCACGCCGCAGGCCCGGGCCCCGTGCACGTCGAATTTCCGATCCCCCACCATCAGCACCTGGGGAAGGTCCCGTTCCGTCAGGCCCAGCTGGCGCAGAACCTCCCGGATTACGTCCTCCTTTTTCCAGTCCCCGTGGAGCGGGCTGCCAACCAGGGCGGAGAGATGGGGCGTGAAGCCGAACCGTCCGCAGATAGAGATGCACAAATTCTCCGGCTTGGAGGAGGCCAGGGCCAGCACATATCCCTTCTCCTTCAAGCGGCCCATGACCTCCGCCATGCCTGGGGCCGGGCGGTTCTCGTACTGGCCCGACGGCTCGTAGAGGAGGCGGAACCGCTCCACGGCCTCCGCCGCCTTCTCCGGGCTGTAGCCGCAAAAGCGCATGAAGGAGTCCTGGAGGGGCGGGCCGATGAAGCGCAGCAGGGTCTCCTCCTCCGGGACCGGGTCGCCGTAGCCCTGGACCGTCTCCCGGACGCAGCGGACGATGCCCTCCCGGGAGTCCGTCAGGGTGCCGTCCAGGTCAAAGAGTATGTAACGGTACATGGTCAAACCTCCTCCGAAAACCGGGGAACCACTACCCCCCGAATCTCCTTATCCACTTCCAGGGACGCTCCCTCCAGCCGCCGGACCTCCCCTTCGGGCCACAGGGACAGGAACGCCTCCACCCCCGCCACGTTGGGAAGGCCATAGGGCGCGTGGCGGTAGTGCATGGGAACAACGCACCTGGGGCCAAGCGCCTGGCAGACGGCCTTGGCTCCCGCCGCGTCCACGGTGTAGACGCCGCCCACGGGAATCATCGCCAGGTCCAGGGGGCCGATGGCGGCAAGCTGCTCTTCCGACAGCTGGTGGCCCAGGTCCCCCAGGTGGGCGATGGTGAACCCGCCCGCCGAGAGGATGTGGACGGTGTTGCCTCCCCGGAGGGCCCCGCCCTGGCCGTCGTGGAAGGTCTCCACGGTGCGGACGGTAAAGGGGCAGGGGCCGTCGAAGGGCGCCGCCTCCGCCTCCTCCACGGCGCAGTGGTCAAAGTGGCCGTGGCTGCACAGGATTTTGTGCACCCGGAGCCGGGGCGGCTGTTCTTCCTCCGCAGCCTCCACAAATACCCGGCGGCTTTCCGCCAGGGTGTGGAAGCCCTCCGCCTTCCGGCGGATGCGTTCGGCCCAAACGGCGGCCCGGGCCGCCGTCTCCGCTATGGGCGGGTAGCCCTCCACGCCGGTGTAGGGGTCCAGCAAAACGGTATAGCCGTCCTGCTCCACAAGAAAGCAGGCATGGCCCAGCCAGGTGAGTTTCATAGGAACATCCTCCTTATATGGTTTTCCACAAAGCAGGGCCCGAAGATGGGCCCCCTTTAGAGCCTGTTTAATATCTGGCGGAATGCCGGATCAGCTCAGATTTTTTTGCTGGGCAAGGCGATTTGACGCAGGAATCCTGACGGATTTCAAGTCAAATCAACGCAGTCCCAGCGGAAAAAGATGGACTGAGACGGCATTTTGATAGATTTTAGACAGGCTCTTAGATATGCCAAGGGGCGGGATTTACCCGCCCCTTAGTATATCAGTCTTTTGGCTGTTTGTCATCCGGATTTTTCGGTCCGTCCTTCTTCCGGTTGAAGAAGCCCCCCGCCTGTTCCCGGGCCTGGCGGAAGGTCTCCGCCCGCCGGGCCTGGCTGCGCCTGGAAAGTCCCACTACCAGAAGGACGATCAGCGCCAGAAGCAGCATCCAGATCCAGTTGTAGGCCACGAAAATCGCCAGCCCCTGGAGGAAGTCCCCAAAGCTCCGCAGGCCCTCCGTAAAGGCGTTGCCCAGGCGGCTTGCGAAGGTGGGCGGAGCCTCCTCCACCGTGGAGAGGCGCAGCACCTCCCGCAGGCGGATTTCAATGGTGGCGTAGTCCACCAGGGAGTCATAGCGCCGCAGGGACCCGGTGAGCTGCTCGATTTCAAGCTCCGTCTCGCTGATGGCGCTTTCCAGGGTGATGATGTCCTCCATAAGCTCCGCCTTGGCCAGCAGCGCCTGGAGCCGTTCCAGCTTGGTCCGCTGGGTGGTGAGGCGGCTTTCTATGTCGTAGTACATCTCGCTGATGTTGTCCGCGTTCTGGTCCTGGCTGATGATGTGGCTGATTTCCCCCACGCTGGCCAGGAACTCCTTGAAGCGGGCGGAGGGAATCCGGACGGTGTAGCTGGCGTTCCGGCTTCCGTCGCCGTAGCTGCCCCGGGAGGCGTATTCCAGATACCCTCCCAGCTCCTCCACCAGGCCCTCCAGGGCGGCGGTGCAGGCGTCGAAGTCCTGGGTCTCTGCCTCCGCGCTGGCGGTATAGACCATCTTGGCGTTGGCAAGGCGGCTTTCCTCTCCGCCTCCGGCCTCCTCCGGTCCGGCTGGGGCCTCCTCCGCGTCAAAGCCCCAGACCTGAGATTCGGCGCGGTTATAGTCCGCCGGGGCGGCGGACGGGGAGCTGGGGGCGAAGTCCTCCCCGACGGCGCCCCCCTTGTCGCCGCCGCTGTAGCCGCCTCCGCAGGCGGTAAGGGCCAAGGCCGTCAGCAACGCGGCCAGGAACAGGGCAAGTCCTCTTTTCATCCGTGCATCCTCCTTTTTCCGCCCCGTCTTCCAAGCGGGGCTTTAGAACCTGCATTCGCAATCGAGGGATGCAGACTCTTATTACTATAGACGAATTCTGTGGGAAAAAGTTCCGCGGGCTCTGCTTTTTTCTATGAAAACAGGGCTTCGCAGCCCTGTTCCAAACATATTAGGCAGCCGCGGAGAAGGGCATCCGCGTCTTCTGGTCCTCCCGGCTCTGCCGGGCCAGGTCCTGCTGGGCCTCGCCGTCCGTGTCCGCCTTGGTGACGGTGCGGGTGGTTCCGCCGGAAACATAGGCCTTGCCGCACTCCGGGCAGATTCCCGTGTGCATGGTCACGCTCTGGCTGACCACCTTCCGGCCCTCCCGGCCGGCCTTGGCCTGTTCCCGGTAGACGTGCTCCATCTCGTGGCCCCGGACGGCGGAGGCCGCCTGCTCCGGCTTGATGTTGGTGGGCGTCTGATAGGAAACGCCCATGTCGTCGGACCCGTCCTGGTACTTGCGCTCCTCGCAGGTCTGGCACTCGCCCTCCTCCAGGGCCTTTTGGGCGCTCTCGGCCCCCTGGGCGGGTTTGCCGGTCCTGCCCTCCGCGTCCTCTTCTTGTCCGGGAAGGGCGGACGCCTCATCCGTGTTCTTCCGCCCCGGAAGCTCCGGCGCGCCGTGTTCCAGGGCACTCTCCGCCCCCTTTAAATCGTTCCGGCCCAGGGCCTCCTCCGCCTGGGACAGCTGGCCCTCCAGGGCGCTTTTCCGGGAGCCGTCCACAGGGGACAGGCCCTCCTTCCCGGTCTCCACAAAGAGGCCCTCAGGGCTCATCTCGCCATAGCGCACGCGCATCCGCCCGGCCATGGCCGCCGCATCGTTTTCCAGCCGGGCCGTCAGCTCCGGCAAAGAGGCCTCGTCCCGGGAGACGGGGCGCACGGCCCGGACCGGCTCCACCGGCGTTTCGGGGGAGGCGCTTTTCCGGGCGGACCAGACCTGCCGGGCCTGCTGGGCGCTCCGGGCGCTTTGAAGATTCTCAGACAGCCGGGACTGGTAGAACGCCCCGGCGGAGCTCATTCCAAAGCTCCAGGCGCCTGAAATTCCACCGACCATAAAACCACCTCATATCAAAATTGCCTTGCGGAGGCACTCCGACAAGTACAGTATACCATATCCTCCCGGAAGTGCAAGGGGATTTTTCCCGGCGGCCGCAGTGGATTCCCGGGGCGGAACCAAGGCGGTGGCGGAAATTTTAAGAGCCCGTCTCAAAACCAAACGGGCGCAGATTGCGCCGTCAGGTTTCGGGATAGGCCCCCAGGCCGTATATCGCTGGCAAAAAATGCTGCCATCAAATTATCTTATCGGCTGGCCGGCCGGAAAAATCAGCCGCGAATCCAGCGCAGCGAATCGCGGCTGAAAGCGAAAAAATTCCTGACAGCGTACAGTTTTCGCCCCAGGCGGAAACGGAACGGTGTCAGGAATTTCTGAGCTGGAGCGGGCAACGAGGCTCGAACTCGCTACCTCCACCTTGGCAAGGTGGCGCTCTACCAGATGAGCTATGCCCGCGAGAACAAGGAGTATTTTAGCAGAGCTTCCCCTCCTTGTCAAGCCCCCTGCCGGAAAAATTTCTTCTATTCCTCCCGCCCGGGGTCTCCGGCCTCCGGGGAGGGCTCCTCTCCGTCCCCGGAGGGATCGGGGGACTCCTCCCCCGGCCCCCCGCCGCCTTCCGGCGTCCCGCCGTTTTCGGACGGGCCTTCCCCGCTTTCAGCGGGGGGCTCCTCCCCTTCCTCGGAAAAAGCCTCCCCGTCCTCCCCAGGCATTCCCTCCTGCTCCGGCGGGTCCAGAAGGAACTCCACCAGCCCCGGATTCTCCGGCCCCGGATAGTAGTTCACCACCCAGGGGGTTGTCTCCGTCAGCTCCCGCTCCTCCCGGAGCTGGCTTATGGCGTCCTCCACCCGGGCCTGGCCGTCCTCGCCCCAGTAGCCCATGCGGACCGCCAGCTCCGTCTTTTCCCCGTCCAGGGCCGCCGCCAGCAGGCTGTACACCGCCCCGGGGCTGGTGGCGTTCACCACCGCCTGGAGCTGCTCCAGCGTCCGGCGGTAGCCGATGCGCACCGCCACCTCGTAATAGCCCCGCTGGGCGTGGCTGGTGGTGGTGATGAACTCCACGGCGTAGGCCCCCATGGGGGTCTCCTGCTGGACCTCCATGGTGGCCGCCTCCAGCGTGTCCGCCACGGCCACCTCGCTTTTAAAGTCGTAGAGGCGGAGCGTCGCCGTCTCCCGGTGCTGGCCCGCCAGCAGCAGAAGATCGTTCACCACGTCCTGGTGGTTCTCCGCCCGGAGGGTTCCGGCGGCCTCGCTCTCCCAGAATTTGCTGCTGTGGGGCTCCTCCGTGGCATAGGTCCGCTCCAAAAGGGCCGAGCAGCCCGTCAGAAGGCACAGCGCCAGGGCCAGAACCAGCGTCTTTTTTACCACGGCCGCCCCTCCTTTCCCTCTGCGCTTCCGGCTAATTTCTACCCGGGCCCGCCGCCTGGGGCCCAGGGCTTTTCAAAGGCCCAAATCCTCGTCCACCAGCAAAACCTCCGCCGCCATGCCCATCATGGGGCCCCACAGGGTCACAAGCCCCCGGCAGACGCGCTCCGGGCTTTTGCAGTCGTAGCAGCGGTCGCACTTCACGGCGCAGGGGGTCTTTTTCCCCAGCTGCTTTGCCCGCCGGGGAGCGGCCACGTTCCGGGCCCGCCGCACGGCCTCCTCATAGGTGGGGGCCAGCTTGTTCCGCCCGATGACGAAATACACCTTCTCATGGCCGAACAGCGTGGCCGCCGCCCGGTTTCCCGCGCCGTCGATGTTGACGAGCTCGCCCGTCTCCGCCAGGGCGTTGACGGAGGTCAGATACACGCCGGAGGTCATCGCCGCCCGGCGGGCGGCGGCGGGGTCCTCCCATTTCCAATGCCAGACGGTTTCGTTGTGGCTCCCCAGGCGCTCATAGAGCCCCAAAGCGTCCAGCGTGGCGGACCCGCCGAAGCCCACGGACTTCCCGTCCACGGCGGCGTCCAGGTAGTCCGCCGCCTCCTTTCCGGTGGAAAACACGCGGACCGCGTAGCCCCGTTCCTCCAGGTTCTTTTTTACCGTGTCAAACTTTTCCATAGCGGCCTTCCTTTCTCTCCTCAATGTCTGCATACTCCATTTTTTCAAGGCGGTTTCCCGCCGGGCTTTCACGTCTCCTCGTCCAAAAGCCCCAGCTGGACCTCCCCGGTATCCTCTTGGCGGAGCAAGGCCCCCGCCGCCGGCACCGCCCGGACCCGGTAGCGGCTCTTGTTGGCAATGGCCGTTTCCTCCAGGGGGAGGACGGAATCCAAATGGTACTTGGGCTTCAGGGCCATCACCGCCACGCCCTGGGTGGAGCGGGTGGTCTTGGGGGCCAGCAGCGCCGTGTGGAACACCAGGCACCGGGGCTCCGTGGAGAAGACCGCCACTTCCGTCTCCGCGTCCAGGCGGAGGATGGCCTTCAGCGGCGATTTGTCGGAGTAGGCTCCGGTGAGCTTGCGGCGGTTGGAGGAGGTCTGGTAGGCTTTGAGATCCACCCGGGCCGCCTTGCCGTTTTCGAAGAAGAACAGCAGAGCGCCGGAGTAATCCCCCGGAAGGACCATGAAGATGACGCTCTCTCCCGCCTCCATGCCCAGCTTCGCCGGGAGGTAGTCTCCCAGGACGCTGGCCTTGGAGTCGTCGAACTCGCCAAGGCGGGTTTTGTACACCTGGTGCCTGTCCGTGAAGAACATGACCTCCGCCCGGCTGGCGGTCTCGAAGGACTGCCGCAGGCCGTCCCCCTCCTTGTATTTCTGTGCGCCGCTCATCCGCAGGCTCTGGGGGGTGATTTTCTTGAAGTACCCCTCCTTGGAGAGGAAGACGTGGACGGGATACTCCTCCTCCCCCCCGTCCTCCTCCGGGTCCGGCAGCTCGTGGGCATAGACGATGGCGGTGCGGCGGGGCTCGCCGTATTTCTTCGCCGCCTCCCTCAGCTCCTCCAGGATGATTTTCTTCACCCGGCGGGGATCGTTCAAAACGTCCTCCAGGTCGTCGATCTCGTCCTGGAGGGCTCCGGCCTCCTTCACCCGCTTGAGGATATACTCCTTGTTGATGTTGCGGAGCTTGATTTCCGCCACGTACTCCGCCTGGACCTGGTCGATGCCGAAGCCTATCATCAGATTGGGGATGACCTCGGCCTCCTCCTCCGTCTCCCGGATGATCTGGATGGCCTTGTCAATGTTCAGCAGTATGCGCTTGAGGCCCTTGAGGAGGTGGAGCTTTTCCCGCCGCTTCCCCAGGACGAAGAAGACCCGCCGCCGGACGGACTCGGTGCGCCAGGCGGTCCACTCCTCCAAAATCTGCCGGACCCCCAGCACCTTCGGCATTCCTCCGATGAGCACGTTGAAGTTGCAGGAGAACGCGTCCTCCAGGGGGGTCTGCCTGAAAAGCCGGGCCATGAGCTTTTCCGGGTCCGCGCCCCGCTTCAAGTCAATGGCGAGCTTCAAGCCGGAGAGGTCCGTCTCGTCCCGCATGTCGGCGATTTCCCTGGCCTTCCCGGCCTTGATGAGCTCCGCCGTCTTGTCCAGAATGGCCTCGGTGGAGGAGGAGTAGGGAATCTCCGTGATTTCGATGAGGTTTTCTTCCTTGACATAGCGCCACTTGGCCCGGACCTTCACGCCGCCCCGCCCGGTGGCGTAGATGTCCCGCAGGGCGTCCCGGTCGCAGATCAGCTCCCCGCCGGTGGGAAAGTCCGGCGCCAGCAGGGTCTCCAGCAGGTCGCAGTCCGGGTTCTTGAGATAGGCCGCCGCTGTGTCGCAGACCTCTTTTAAGTTAAAGCCGCAGAACTGGGAGGCCATGCCCACGGCGATGCCCATGTTGGCGGAGACCAGGATGTTGGGAAAGGTGGTGGGCAGCAGGGCGGGCTCTTTCATGGTGTTGTCGTAGTTGTCCACGAAGTCCACGGTGTCGCTGTCGATGTCCCGGAACAGCTCCTGGCAGATGGGGGTCAGTTTGGCCTCGGTGTACCGGGGGGCGGCGCAGGACATGTCCCGGGAGTAGTGCTTGCCGAAGTTGCCCTTGGAGTCCACAAAGGGGGTGAGCAGCGCCCCGTAGCCCCGGGAGAGGCGGACCATGGTGTCGTAGATGGCGGCGTCGCCGTGGGGGTTGAGGCGCATGGTCTGGCCCACGATGTTGGCGGACTTGGTCCGGGCCCCGGTGAGGAGGCCCATCTTGTACATGGTGTAGAGGAGCTTGCGGTGGGAGGGCTTGAAGCCGTCGATCTCCGGGATGGCCCGGGAGACGATGACGCTCATGGCGTAGGGCATGTAGTTGGTCTCCAGGGTGTCGGTGATGGGCTGCTCCACCACCGCCGCGCGGAGTCCCAGCACGTTGGGGTTGCCGGCTTTCGGTTTGTCGCCGCCGGGGGTTTTCTTCTTTGGCATAATGGTTAATTCCTTACTTCATGTTCGTTTTATAGGGCCGCCGGGGGCAGGGCGGACACGCGCCCTGGCGGGCCGGGCGGATTGGATACCAGCGGTGGCTGGTGCAATGCACCCCCCATTTTCTCTTTTCCTTCCAGAAGGCAAAGAGAAAACGGGCCGTGCACGGTCCAAAAGAGAAAAGGAAGTAAAGGCCCTCCGGGCCCGTTTTAAGAGTGGTTATCCGGGTCCGCCCTTCTATTGGTAAACAGCTTGCAGGGGCACCCCTATTTCCTCTTGCCGGGGTATGGCCTGGGATCGTCCGTCCGCTTCAGTAAATAATCCACGCTGGTATGGTAAAATTCTGCAAGCCGGACCAGAATTTCATCTGTCCATTGCTGGTGTCCGGTTTCCAAATAACTGTATTTTCTCTGCGTAATGCCGAGGACATCCGCCACTTCGTTTTGTGACAAATCGCGGTCCTCTCTCAAATCCCGTATTCTCGTTTCCATTTTATCACCCTGAAAGAGAATACCCTAGATAAATTTTATCTATTGACTATTAGATAAATTATGTCTAGAATAGAAGAAAATGGAAAGGGGAACACAACATGATCAGCAGAGGAAATTGTCAAAAAAAGGTCTGCGTAACGATGTCCATGCAAGATTATAACCGTTTGACAGAGCTGGCAGAGAAAACCGGGAGATCAAGGTCCGGTTATATGCGCTGGCTTTTACATGAGCATTTCAGGGAACAGGGTGCAAAGAAATATTAGAAAGGGGTCCGGGGGAAACTGGTTTCCCCCGGCGGGAGTCCAGAGGGCACGCTGCCCTCTGGCGGGTCTGGGCGGAGCCCAGAAGTCCCTCTGGCGGGTCCGGGCGGAGCCCGGTCCTCAGGAAATATCCGCCATCTCCAGATACTTGTACCCGTTTTCCGCGATGTGGTCCTTCCGCCCCTGGAGGTTGTCCCCCAGCAGCAGGTCGAACACCGCCGCCGTCCGCTCCACGTCCTCCGGCATCACCCGGATTAAGCGCCGGGTCTCCGGGTTCATGGTGGTCAGCCACATCATGTCCGGGTCGTTTTCGCCCAGGCCCTTGGAGCGGTCGATTTTGTATTTCTTCCCCTCCAGCTCCTTGACGATGTCGTTTTTCTCCTTGTCGGAGTAGGCGAACCAGGTCTTCTCCCCGCAGTTGATCTCAAAGAGGGGGGTCTCCGCGATGTAGACGTAGCCCTCCCGGATTAAGGTAGGGGTCAGGCGGTAGAGCATGGTCAGCACCAGCGTCCGGATCTGGAAGCCGTCCACGTCGCCGTCGGTGCAGATCACCACCTTGTTCCAGCGGAGGTTCTCCAGCTGGAAGGAGGACACGTCCTTGGCGTGCCGGTTCTGGACCTCCACGCCGCAGCCCAGGACCTTGATAAGGTCCGTGATGATCTCGCTTTTGAAAATCCGGCCGTAATCCGCCTTCAGGCAGTTCAGAATCTTTCCCCGGATGGGCATGATGCCCTGGTACTCCGAGTCCCGGGCCAGCTTGACGCTTCCCAGGGCCGAGTCGCCCTCCACGATGTAAATCTCCCGGCGGCCGGGGTCCTTGGTCCGGCAGTCCACGAATTTCTGCACCCGGTTGGCGATGTCCACGCTGCCGGAGAGCTTTTTCTTGATGCTCAGCCGGGCCTCCTCGGCCTTTTCCCGGCTGCGCTTGTTCAAAAGCACCTGCTCGGCGATTTTCTCCGCGTCGAAGTGGTTTTCGATGAAGTAAATCTCCAGGTTGGAGCGGAGGAAGTCCGTCATGGCCTCCTGAACGAACCGGTTGGTAATGGCCTTTTTCGTCTGGTTTTCGTAGCTGGTCTGGGTGGAGAAGTTGCTGGTCACCAGAATCAGGCAGTCCTCCACGTCCGCCCAGGTGATTTTGCTCTCGTTTTTCTGGTACTTCCCCTGCTCCCGGAGGTATTTGTCGATGGCGGAGACAAAGGCGGAGCGGCTGGCCTTCTCCGGGCTTCCGCCGTGCTCCAGCCAGCTGGAGTTGTGGTAGTGCTCCACCACGTTCACCCGGCTGGAAAAGCAGAAGGCGGCGGAGAGCTTCACCTTGTATTCCGGCTTGTCCTCCCGGTCCCGGCCCCTCTTTTCCGCCTGCCAGAAGACCGGGGCGGTCAGGCTTGTCTCCCCTGCCAGCTCGGCGACGTAATCCGCCACGCCGTTTTCGTAGACGAAGTCCGTCTCCTCGAATTTCCCCGGCTCTGTCTCGTTTTTAAAATGGAAGACCACCCCGGCGTTCACCACCGCCTGGCGCTTGCACACGCCGGTAAAGTACTCCGCCGGAACGGCGATGTCGGTGAACACGTCCAAATCGGGAAGCCACCGGGTCCGGGTTCCGGTCTTTCTGGCCTGGGATTTGGGCAGGGGCGTTTTCTGGAGCTCCCCCACGATCTCCCCCCGCTCGAAGCGGAGCTTGTACTCGAACCCGTCCCGCCAGACGGTCACGTCCATGTAGCGGGAGGCGTACTGGGTGGCGCAGGAGCCCAGGCCGTTCAGGCCCAGGGAGAACTCGTAGTTGTCCCCGGAGCCGCCTCCGTACTTGCCTCCGGCGTAAAGCTCGCAGAAGACCAGCTCCCAGTTGTATTTCTGCTCCTTCTCGTTCCAGTCCACCGGGCAGCCCCGGCCCGCGTCCTCCACCTCAACGCTGTGGTCCAGGAAGCGGGTGACGGTAATGGACGTGCCGTGGCCCTCCCGGGCCTCGTCGATGGAGTTGGAGAGGATTTCAAATACCGCGTGCTGGCAGCCGTCCAGCCCGTCGGAGCCGAAAATAACCCCGGGCCGCTTGCGCACCCGGTCCGCGCCCTTCAGGGCGGAAATGCTGTCGTTGCCGTAATCCTGTTTCTTCGCCATAGTTCCTCCAAACCCGGCGGCCTTCGCCGGGAACGTATCTTTTTCGCCTCCTGGCACAGGATATAGGGGGAAATCCCGAAAATTGCCCAGGATTTTGAAACGGTTTGATTATATCACAGGAATTCCCCAGGTTCAACCCCCTCCGGCGAAGGGGTTCCCTTTCCCGCCTTTTCCCGGCCGGGTCCCCCGTTTTTCTGAAAAATGTTACTTTTGTTACTCTTTGCATAACGGCTCCGCCACCTCCCCGGACCCCTTTGGGGGAGGGAGTTTTGCACATTATCCACAGAGTTGTCCACACCGTTATGTCAACCGTGGATTCGTCGGAAAAATTCTCCCTCCGCCCCGGCGAAATTTTCGGGGCCTTTTCCCCTTTTCCGGTTGACAACCCGGGAGGAATGCTGTATGATAACAGAAGATACGGTATTGAAAACCATATTGTGGGGTGTATTGTATGACTTGTAAAATTGTGAGCGACAGCAGCTGCGACCTTCGGATGGGCGGCTTTGACGGCGGTGAGGTCCTTTTTGAGACGGTTCCCCTGCGGCTCCAGGTGGGGGAGCGGGAGTTTATTGACAACGACGAGCTGGAGATTCCCCAGCTTCTGGGGGCCATGGCCCAGGAGAAGGCTGCCGCCTCCACCGCCTGCCCCTCTCCCGCCGCCTTTGCCAGGGCCTTTGCGGAGGGGGACCGGGTGGTGTGCTTCACCATCTCCGCCAATCTCTCCGGCACGTACAACGCCGCCGTGCTGGGCCGGGACATGGCGCTGGAAGAGCACCCGGAGAAGGAGATCTGCGTCATCGACTCCAAGGCCACGGCGGGGGCCATGGTGCTTTTGATCCGCCGGGCGAAGCAGCTGCTGGAGGCCGGGGGGGATTTTGAGGATATCTGCGCCCAGCTGCGGCTGTACCAGGCGGCGCTGCGGACCTGCTTCACCCTGGAGAATTTCGACAACCTCATTAAAAACGGGCGGATGCGCCCGCTGGTGGGAACGCTGCTCCACTCTCTGGGCATTCACGTCATCGCCGACGCCACGCCCCAGGGCACCATCCATGTGGCGGGCAAGGCCCGGGGGGAGGCCAAGACCTACCAGGCCATCACGGCGCTGATGCGGGACAGCAAGGACTGCACCGGGGCGGAGGTCATCCTCTGCCACTGCGAGAATCTGACCGGGGCGCTGAAGCTCAAGGAGCAGATTTTGCGTGACCTGCCCGTCAAGAGCGTGGAGCTGCTGCCCTGCCGGGGCCTCACCAGCTTTTACGCCATGGAAAAGGGCCTGATTGTGGGGTACTGAACGCCGTTTATAAAGGCCGGGGCGCGCCGTCTTTCGCGGCGCGCCCTTTTTTTGCCTCTGGGGCAGGGGTTTGTAAATTTTTTCGATTCTGCCCAAATTTTTATAGCGTCCGCCCGCCAGGTGTGCTATACTGTACGCTGTTAAATTACGCAGTCCGCCGGGAAACCGTCGGGACAAAGGAGGTCTCTTTTATGGCAAACCGCGTTGTTGTGACCATCTGTGGAGAGGAGTACACCTTCGTGGCGGAGGAGTCCCCCTCCTATATGCAGAAGGTGGGCGCTTACGTGGGCGACAAAATGGACGAGGTGCTCAACAGCACCCGGGTGGGCCGGACCGACGCCGCCGTCCTCACCGCCGCCAACATCGCCGACGAGCTGTTCAAGGCCCAGGCCGCCGCCGAGCAGCTCCGCCGCCAGATCAAGGGGTATCTGGACGAGGCCGGGAAGGCCCAGGGCCAGGTCAACGAGCTGAAGCGGGAGGTCGTCCGCCTCCAGCAGCGCCTGGACAGCCGGGGCTCCAAGTGAGGGCGGACCGCCCCAAGGGGCCGGAGCTGCCGGCTCCCGCCGGATCGCCGGAGCTGCTGGCTCCCGCCGGATCGCCGGAGGCGCTGAAAGCCGCCGTGGACCACGGCGCGAAGGCCGTGTATCTTGGCTGGGGGGCCTTCAACGCCCGCCGGGGCGCCCGGAATTTCTCGGAGGAGGAGTTCGCCCAGGCGGCGGCTTACTGCCATATCCGGGGCGTGCGGGTCTTCCTCACGCTGAATATTCTGCTTACGGACCGGGAGCTGCCCGCCGCCCTGGAAACCGCCCGGACCGCCTCCCGGCTGGGGGTGGACGCGGTGCTGGTCCAGGACTGGGGCCTTTTTGCCCTGCTCCGCGCCGCCCTGCCGGACCTGCCCCTCCACGCCAGCACGCAGATGAGCCTCTTTACCTCCGGCGGCGCCAATGAGATCGCCGCCGGGGGCTGCCGGCGGGTAGTGCTGGCCCGGGAGTGCTCCAAGGAGGAGACGGCGGCCATCTGCGAAAGCTGCCCTGCGGAAGTGGAAGTCTTCGTCCACGGGGCCCTGTGCATGTGCTATTCCGGCCAATGCGCCATGAGCGCCTTAATCGGCGGCCGCTCCGGCAACCGGGGCCGCTGCGCCCAGCCCTGCCGCCTGCCCTACGGGGTCAACGGGGCGGCAAAGGAGGGCCGCCCCCTGAGCTTAAAGGACTCCTGCATGGCGGACCATCTCCGGGAGATGGGGGACATGGGGGTTTCCTGCCTGAAAATCGA
The DNA here is from genome assembly GCA_910585165.1 of uncultured Oscillibacter sp. Taxonomy (GTDB): domain Bacteria; phylum Bacillota; class Clostridia; order Oscillospirales; family Oscillospiraceae; genus Oscillibacter. The sequence goes on from CAJUBX010000013.1 coordinate 23,657, forward strand.
GGGACGGATGAAAAGCCCCGGCTACGTGGCCGCCGTTACGGAGGTGTACGCCCGGCTTCTGGAGGAGGGGCGGGGGCCCACGGCGGAGGAACAGGAGGCCCTGGAGCGGGCCTTCTCCCGCTCCGGCTTTACCGACGCCTACTGGCGGGGCCGCAAGGGCCCGGACATGCTGGGCTTTCGCCCGGAGAACGCCGCCGCCGCGGGGGACCCCCTCCCCGCCGGAACGGACCGCCGGATTCCCGTGAGGCTTACCTGCGCGGTGAAGGCCGGGACTCCCTGCTCCCTGACGGCGGAGGACGGCCTGGGAAACCGCGCCGCCGTCACGGGGCCCGTGCCGGAGCCCGCCGGGAAGCGGCCCCTGACGGCGGAGGACCTCTCCGCCCGCCTGGAAAAGACCGGGGGCACCCCCTACCGGGCCGTCGTGGACCCGGCGGAGGATATCGCCCTGGACCCCGGTCTCTACCTCTCCGCCGCCGCCGTCAACGAATTGCGGCGGAAGGCTCTGGAGGCCCTCAGCGCCGCCCGGTGCGCCCCGCCGGTCCGCCGGGAGTGCCCGCCCCCTCCCCTGCCGGAGGAGGACCGCTCTGCGGCGGAGCCCCGTTTCACCGTCTCCGTGGCCTCCGCCGCCCAATTGACCGGGGGCCTTCTGGATTTCCGCCCCGCCCGGACCTATGTGCCCCTGGAGCTGCTGGCGGAGCTTTCCTCCCTGCCTCCGGCTGAGACGGAATACTGCGCGGTTCTTCCCCGCGTCTGGCGGGACAAGGACGAGGACCTGCTCCGCCGCTGGCTGGAAAAGGCCCGGACCCTGGGGGTTTCCGGGCTTCTCCTTGGAAACCTGGGGCATTTCCCCCTGGTCCGGGGAATGGGCTTCCGCCTCTACGGGGATTACGGGCTCAACGTCTTCAACAGCCGCTCCCTGGCCTTTCTCCGGGAGAAGGGGCTGGAATCCGCCTGCCTCTCCTTTGAGCTGCGCTTTTCCCAGCTGCGGGACCTGCGGAAGCTTCTCCCCGCCGAGGCCGTTGTCTATGGCCGCCTGCCGCTGATGCTTACGGAAAACTGCCTGATTCAAAACAGCGCCGGCTGCCGCTGCGGCCAGCCCAATTTTTTGAACGACCGCACCGGGGCGGCCTTTCCCCTCCTCCCCGCCTTCGGCTGCCGGACGGAGGTGGAGAATTCCCGCCCCCTGTGGCTGGCGGACCTCCCGGAGTACAAGGGCCTGGGCCTTTCCTGGGCCCGCCTCCGCTTCACCACGGAAACGGCGGAGGAGTGCGTCCGGGTTTACCGGGCCTATCTGGAAGGGGCCCCCGCCGCCGGGGCGTTCACCCGTGGGCTGTACCGGCGGGGCGTGGAGTAGGGAAAGGCCCCTTCATAAAAATATCATCCCACAGGAGCGTTGACATGAGAGAAAGCAAGGAATTAAAGGTAAAATACTTTGTGGAGGACCTGGAGGAGCTTTGCTGCGTCCCTGGGTCCGACTGGGTGGACCTGCGGGCGGCGGAGGACGTGGTTTTAAAAGCCGGGGAATTCCGGCTGATTCCCCTGGGCATTGCCGTGGCCCTGCCGGAGGGGTACGAGGCCCACGTGGTTCCCCGGAGCTCCACCTTTAAAAATTACGGCCTTTTACAGGCCAACTCCATGGGCGTGGTGGACGGGTCCTACCGGGGGGACGGGGACCAGTGGCGCTGGCCCGCCTATGCCACCCGGGACGCGGCAATTCCGAAAAACGCCCGGCTCTGCCAGTTCCGCATTGTGGAGAACCAGCCCCCCCTGCGCTTTACCCGGGTGGAGCGGCTGGAGGGTCCCGACCGGGGGGGCTTCGGCTCCACCGGGAAGTGACGTTTCCTGCAGGAAACGCCGCCAAAAGAACGCTGGCCCGCTCTGCCTGCCCGGCGGCCAGCCGGGTAAACAGCGGCGGCAGCTAAACATGGATTTGAGGTAAACATCAATGTCACAAATTGTTTTAGCGTCCGCCTCCCCCCGGCGGAGGGAGCTTTTGGAGCGCATCGGCCTGACGGATTTCATTGTCCGGGTCCCGGAGGTGGAGGAGTCCTTCCCCCAGGGGCTGACCCCGCCGGAGGTGGTGGCCTATATCTCCCGGGAGAAGGCGGAGGCCGCGGCCCGGCTCTGCGGGGCGGAGGATATTGTCATTACCGCCGACACCATGGTCTTTCTGGACCAGGCCCGTCTGGGCAAGCCCCGGGACGAGGCTCACGCCCTGGAAATGCTCACCGCCCTCCAGGGGCGCAGGCATACCGTCTGCACCGGGGTCACCGTCTGCCAAGGGGCGAAGCGCCTTACGGAAAGCGAATCCACCAGCGTGTTCTTCCGCCCTGCCACGGAGGAAGAGCTCCGGCGCTACATCGCCACCGGGGAGCCCATGGACAAGGCCGGGGCCTACGGCGTTCAGGGCCGGGGGGCGCTGCTGGTGGAGCGTCTGGAGGGGGACTTCTTCAACGTCATGGGCCTCCCGGTTCTCCGGCTGGCCCGGATGCTGGAAAAATTCGGCGTTTTCCTGCTGTGACTCCCCGTTTCCCCTGTTCTCTTTCATCTTCGGCCTTAATAGGTGATCGGATTGAAAAATTTCCTGAAACAGCACGGGCTCTGGATTCTCTTTGCCGCCGCCGTTCTCTCGGTATCCCTGGCGGTGATGTCGGTATTCAGCGCCAACGCCTCCCCGCTGGTCAACCTGACGGGGATTCTGGTCTCGCCCTTCCGGGCGGGGTACACGGCGGCTGCCAACTGGTTCAACGATTTGCAGAATTATTATAAGGACACCACGGACCTGCTGGCGGAAAACGCCGCCCTCCGCCAGCAGATTGCCAAGGACGCTGAGACCATCCGGGAGGCGGAGGCCGCCGTGGAGGAAAACAAGCTCCTCCACCAGCTGCTGGACCTGACCCAGAAGCGCCGGGACCTGACGGATTTCGAGGCCTGCATGGTGACGGAGCACGCCTCCACCAACTGGACCTCCTCCCTGACGCTGAACAAGGGGACCTCCCTGGACATCGCGGCGGGGGACTGCGTCATCGACGCCTGCGGGAACCTGGTGGGGGTGGTCAGCCAGGCGGGAACCAACTGGTCCACCGTGCTGACCCTGGTGGATACGGACACCTCCCTGGGCGCCCAGGTTTTCCGGACCAAGGAACTGGGAGTGGCCCAAGGGGACTTCTCCATGATGCGGAAGGACCGCCTGCGGCTGGATTACCTTCCGGCGGACTGCACCCTGCTGCCCGGGGACATCGTGGTGACCTCTGGCCTGAACGGGTACTATCCCTCCGGGCTGGTCATCGGCTCGGTGGAGGAGGTGCGGGTGGACGATTCCGGCGCGGCGTCTTACGCCATTTTAGTCCCGGAGACGGACCTGGCCGCCCTGACGGAGGTCTTCGTCATCAAATCCTTTGAGATTGTCACCTGATCTGTCCCAGGGCCCTCCCGCCCCGCAGCGGGAGCCCTTCCCCCCTGCCCCGCCTCTCTCCCCGGCGGGCGCCGGTTTATCCGGGGATTTCGGATGAAAGGATCTTTTCATGATCGCGAGAAACGAAACCATTTTCAAATGGGCCCTTTACGCCGCCGCCACGGCCCTGTGTTTTCTTATCCAGGGCAGCTTTCTCCAGCGGCTGGAGCTCTGGGGGGTCATTCCCTTTCTCTACCCCCTCCTGGCGGCGGTCCCCGCCACCTTCCAGGGGCCCCTGGCGGGGACCGTTTTCTCTTTGTGCGTGGGGCTTGTGTGCGATTTCCTCCTGCCCGGACCCATCCCCTGCCTGTATACCCTGATTTTCCCCCTCATCGGCCTTTGCGCCGGGCTTTTGTCCCAAGGTCTTCTGCCCGCGGGGTTTCTCTGCTCTCTGGCCGCCGCCGCAGCCGCCTTTTTGCTGACGGACAGCTTCCGCTGTCTTGTCCTCTGGATGCGGGGCAAGGCCGCCTGGCAGGCCGGGGCCCTGGTCATGGTCCGGGAGTTCTGCGTGGCCGCCCCCTTTGTCATTCCCCTGACCCTGCTTTACCGCGCCGTATACCGGCGCACGCATTTCGACGATTGACGATTCAGAAAGGATTTCCATGGACCGCAAGGAAATGCAGAATACCCGGCTTTACCTGCTGGCCGCCTTCCTGGTGCTGGCGCTGACCGCCTACCTGTTCGTGCTTTACGACGTGCAGGTCATCCACCACGAGAAGTACGCCGCCCAGGCCGTCCGCTCCATTGTCCGCCCGGAGAAGGTGGAGGCCTCCCGGGGCATCCTCACCGACCGCAACGGAAAGCCCCTGGTCTCCAACCGCTCCACCTACAACCTGACCTTTGACGCCGATCTCCTCCGCCCGGGGGACGACGGCAACGGGGCCATTTTGCGCCTGGTGCAGCTCTGCCAGCAGGAGGGCGTTGCCTGGAACGACAACCTGCCCATCTCCCGGCTGGCCCCTTACCGCTACACCGTGGACCAGCTGGACGGCCAGCAGAAAAAGCTCTTCCTGGCCTATCTCAAGACCCTGAAGCCCTGCGCGGAGGCCCTGGGCCAATTCCTGCTCCGCCATCCGGAGGCCATCTCCGCCCCGGAGCCGGAGATGGAGGCGGAAGACCCCTCCGCCCCGGAGCCCAGCCCCGAGAAACGGGCCCAGGCCCTTTTGGAGCGCCTCAGTGTGGCGGACCTGACGGCGGATTTGCTGGTGGAGGCCGGGGTCACCCCCGCCCAGCTCATCGGCGCCATGCGGCAGGAGCTGGATATCCCGGAGGACTACACCATGACTCAGGCCCGGATGGTGCTGGGGGTCCAGTATGAGCTCTCCGTGCGGAAGCTGGACAATTACGCGGCCTACGTCCTGGCCCAGGACATCGGCACGCCCTTCATCTCCCTCCTCAGCGACGGGAACTACGCCGGGGCCAAGGTGACCCTCTCCTCCGTCCGGGAGTATGAGACCAAATACGCCGCCCATGTCCTGGGGTACGTGGGCAGCATCGGCATTGAGGACGATTACCCCTCCTTAAAGAAAAAGGGCTACGATTACGACGATTTAATCGGAAAGGAAGGGGCGGAGCTGGCCTTTGAGGAGTACCTCAAGGGCCGGGACGGCCGCCGCATGGTCTCCACCAACAGCGAGGGCAAGGTCACCGGGGAATACTATTATACGGAGCCCGTCCCCGGCAACATTGTGGAGCTGACCATCGACCTGGATTTCCAGGCCCAGGTGGAGGGCTTTTTGGAGGAGACCGTCACCCGCCTCAACGCCGACGGCGACGAAAAGCGGGGCGCGGGGGCGGCGGTGGTGAAGGTCGGCACCGGGGAGGTGCTGGCCCTGGCCTCCTACCCTTCCTACGACCTTGCCACCTTCCGCCGGAGCGAAAATTACGCCGCCGTCAGCACCGACCCCCGGTCCCCCCTTTTCAACCGGGCAACCATCGGCAAATACCCTCCCGGCTCCACCCTGAAGCCCTTTACCGCCATGGCGGCGCTGCTGGACGGCAAGGTCACCCTGACGGAAAAAATCAAGGACACCGGCAAATGGGTCTATCCCCGGGACGAGAACAGCTTCAGCTGGTGCTGGAAACGTTCCGGCCACGGAAACCAGACCGTCACCCAGGCCATCACCAACTCCTGCAACTACTTCTTCTCCGAGCTGGGCTACCGCATGACCATGGACGGCCTGCGGGAGTATCTGGTTCAGTTCGGCCTTGGAGAAAAGACGGGCATTGAGATTCCCGAGACCGCCGGGCTTCTGCCAGAAAACCCCCAGGGCCAGGATCAGGCCCCCTGGGCCGCTTACGGCCAGGGCACCCAGCTTTACTCCCCCCTCCAGCTGGCCAACTATATCGCCACCCTGGTTTCCGGCGGGGAGCATTGCCAGGCCCACCTGCTCAAGGCCGTCAAGACCTATGACAATTCCGAGGTGGTGGCGGTGGGCAATACGGAGCCCGTCAACCGGCTGGACATCAGCAGCGACTACCTGAACGCGGTGAAGCTGGGCATGAAGGGCCTGGTGGAGGGCACCCTCTCCCCCTACTTTCGAAGCTGCGTAGTTACCGCCGGAGCGAAAACCGGCACCTCCCAGGTTCAGGCGGACACGAAGAACCACGGCGTGTTTGTCTGCTTTGCCCCCTACGACGACCCGGAAATCGCCGTGGCCATCGCCATCGAGCGGGCAGACGCCGGCGCGGCCCTGGCCTCCACCGCCGTGAATATTCTGAACGCCTACTTCACTCCCTCCGAGGACGGCCTGGCCGTCACCGGGGAAAACCAGCTCCTGCCCTGATTGTTTCACGTGAAACGCCGCCGGGGCAGTCTCCCCCGCTTTTGGCCAATGCCGAAAGCCCGCCCATTGCGCTGTCCCTCCAATTCCCACTGCAAACGCTTCGCCGGTTTGCGCCGGGGAGCCCGTTCCCCTCAATCCTACCAACAAGGAGTTTTTTGAATGAACGTTCCTGCCGTCTTTGACTCCCGCGACGCTCACTGCAAGAAGCCCTACGGCGCCCTTCCCTGCGGGAAGGCCTGGTCCCTCACCTGCCGTCCCCTCTCCAGCGAGGGGTTCACCCACTGCTCCGTCATCATCCGCCGGGAGTTCGCCGGCCACGAGATGGAGGCGGAGATGCACTTCTCCCGCTTTTGGGAGGACCGGGCCTGCTTCTCCCTGGACCTTGTCCCCTTTCAGGCCCCGGAGCTGGTCTGGTACTGGTTCCGCTTCTGGCGGGACGACGGCACCGGCTGCTTCCTGGACAAGTCCGGCTACCGCAGCGGGGGGGAGATTCAGCCCTGGCAGCTCACCGTCTATGAGGAGAGCCATACCCCCTCCTGGTTCGGCGAGGGCGTGACCTATCAGATTTTTCCCGACCGTTACTGCCGCCTGGAGCTTCCCGATCCGGCGGGGCTGATTGGTAACCGCTGGGTCCACGAGGACTGGAACGACGGTCCCGCCTGGCGGCCGGAGGACGGCGAGGTCAAGAACCGGGACTTTTTCGGCGGGTCCCTGGCGGGCGTGGCCGCCCATCTGGACGACTTGGCGGCCCTGGGGGTTTCCACCCTCTACTTCTGCCCCATTTTTGAATCCGCCTCCAACCACCGCTACAACACGGCGGACTACAAAAAAATCGACCCCATGCTGGGCACGGAGGAGGATTTCAAGGACCTCTGCGCCAGGGCGCGGGAAAAGGGCATTCGAATTCTGCTGGACGGCGTGTTCAACCATACCGGCTCCCAGAGCGTCTATTTCAACGCAGACGGCTTCTATCCCACCCTGGGCGCGGCCCAGAGCCAGCAAAGCCCCTATTACCCCTGGTTCCAGTTCAGCCACTGGCCCTCGGCCTACGACGCCTGGTGGGGCATCAGCACCCTGCCCAACGTCCGGGAGGACTGTCCGGGCTATCTGGATTATATCATCCGGGACCAGGACTCCGTGGTAAAGCATTGGCTCCGGGCCGGGGCCTCCGGCTGGCGGCTGGACGTGGCGGACGAGCTCCCCGGCGAGTTCATTGAAACCCTCCGCGCCGCCGTGGAGGAAACGAATCCGGAGGCCCTGGTGCTGGGCGAGGTCTGGGAGGACGCCAGCAACAAAATCTCCTATTCCCGCCGCCGCAGGTACTTTCTGGGCCGGGAGCTCCACGGGGTCATGAACTACCCCTTCCGCACCGCTCTTTTCAACTACCTGCTGGACGGCCCGGCGGAGGAGTTCAAGGAGGCCATGGAGACCCTTCGGGAGAACTATCCCCCCGCCGCCTTTTACTCCGCCATGAACTTTCTGGGAACCCACGACACCCCCCGGGTGCTGACGGTGCTGGGCGGGGTCCCTCTCCCCGAGGGCCGGGAGGCCCAGTCCGTCTTCCGCCTGAGCCCCCACCAGCGGGAGGCGGGGCTGGAACGGCTTCACGTGGCGGCGGCCATTCTCTTCACCTTCCCCGGCTCCCCCATGATCTACTATGGCGACGAAGCCGGGATGGAGGGTGCGGCGGACCCCTTCAACCGCCGGACTTATCCATGGGGGCGCGAGAACGTGGAGCTGCTCTCCTGGTTCCGCCGGCTGGGGCAGCTGCGGAAAAGCCGCGCCTCCCTCCGCCGGGGCTCCCTCCGGTGGCTGGAGGCCCGGGGCCCCCTGCTGGCCTATCTGCGGGAGCTTCCCGGAGAGGCCACCGCCGTCCTGGTAAACGCCGGGCCGGAGCAGTGGACTGCCGCCCTGCCGGAGACGGGATACCGGGACCTCTGCACCGGGGAAGCGCTTCCCGACAGCTCGGCCCCCGTCTCCCCCTACAGCGTCCGGCTGCTGGGCCGGGGCGATTAAGAGCCTATCCCAAAATTATGTGCACACAGCTTGCATATTTTGCGTCATACTTCGTTGGTTTCCCTTGCCGGTCGACAGCCCGGTAAGCGGAAAACCGCCTCGTCTGACCCAAAATCTGACGTCGCAATCCGCGCACGCCTAATTTGCAGATAGGCTCTAAGCTCCGAAAAATTGTTTCACGTGAAACCCGGGGTCCGCCCTTTTGGCGGGCCTCTGCTGTTTCACGTGAAACTTTTTGCCTTTTGGGCCAAATTTTCGAAAAATTGTGGGTTTTGACCTTGCAAGGCCGTCCCCGCCTTGCTATAATGAAAATTCGAGAGAAAGTAGGTGCTTTTGTGTCAAAGATCATCGCTGTTGTGAATCAAAAGGGCGGCGTGGGGAAAACCACCACCTGCGTGAACCTGGCCGCCGCCCTGACGGAGGCCGGGAAGCGGGTGCTGCTGTGCGATTTTGACCCCCAGGCCAACGCCACCTCCGGCATGGGGGTGGACAAGACCGTTTCCAGGGGGGTCTATTCCGCCGTCATCGGGGAACTGCCCGCCGCCGAGGCGGTGTCCTCCACCCGCTACGGGGACGTGCTTCCCTCCAACAAGGCTCTGGCGGGGGCGGGCATTGAGCTCATCGGCATGGAGCGGCGGGAGTTTTTGCTGAAGGAAGCCCTGGAACCCCTGCGGGAGGCCTATGACTTCATCCTCATCGACTGCCCTCCCTCCCTGGAGCTGCTGACGCTGAACGCCCTTTGCGCGGCGGACTCCATCCTGGTCCCGGTGCAGTGTGAGTACTTCGCCCTGGAAGGGCTCTCCGACCTGATGAATACCGTCCGGCTGGTGCGGCGGTCCCTGAATCCATCCCTGGAGCTGGAGGGGGTGCTGCTGACCATGTTCGACGGGCGGACAAATCTGTCCCTCCAGGTGGCGGAGGAAGTGAAGCACTACTTCCCCGGGAAGGTCTATGCCTCCGTGATTCCCCGGAACATCCGCCTTTCCGAGGCCCCCAGCCACGGAAAGCCTATCAGCGCCTACGACCGGGCCTCCCGGGGGGCCGACGCCTACGCGGCCTTCGCGGCGGAATTCCTCACTTTTTCCCGGGGGAAACCGTGAGCAAAAGGAGCTTTCACACGCTGCACGCCCAGGAGATCGCGGAAGGCGGCGCGGCAGCGGCCAGGAGAGTTCTTAGCTTCGGATTTTTCTTATCTTGTATAGCCGGCGCACTTGAAAACCGGCAGCCTCCGATTTTCAACCGGCGGTTATAGCCGCCGGTCGGGCAAGGCCCGTGTGCGCCAACTATGAAGACGCACATAGGCCGCTGACGCGGCCTCCTGCGGCGGGAGCCGCAGACTTGAAAAGAAGTGTTACTTCTTTTCAGCTGTATAGACTATAGAAAGGAGCGCGCTTTATGGCGAACAAAAAGCCCTCCGGCCTGGGCCGGGGATTGGGGGCCCTGCTGGGGGACGACGTATTAAAACCCGAGGCCGCGGGGAACCTGTATTTGCCGATTTCCCAGGTGGAGAGCTGCTCCGCCCAGCCCCGGAAGCTCTTTGACGAGACGGCCCTGGCGGAGCTGGCGGAGTCCATCCGGGAGCACGGGGTTATCCAGCCCCTGACGGTGCGGAAGCTGTCCTCCGGCTACTATCAGATCATCGCCGGGGAGCGCCGCTGGCGGGCCGCCCGGATGGCGGGCCTTTCGGAGGTTCCCGCCGTGGTCATCGAGGCCGACGACCAGAAGGCGGCGGAGCTGGCGCTGGTGGAAAACCTCCAGCGGGAGGACCTGAACCCCATGGAGGAGGCCGCCGGATACCAGTCCCTGGTTCAGACCTACCACATGACCCAGGAGGAGGCCGCCCGGCGGGTGGGAAAATCCCGCAGCGCCGTGGCCAACGCCATGCGGCTTTTGGGCCTCCAGCCCCCGGTGCGGAAGCTGGTGGAGGAGGGAGCCCTCTCCGCCGGGCATGCCCGGGCCCTGCTGCCCCTCTCCCCCGCCCTACAGGTAAAGGCGGCGGAGGCCGTGGTCCAGGGTCAGCTCTCCGTCCGGCAGGCGGAGGCCCTGGCCAAACGGATGCTGGCGGAGCCCCGGGAGGAGCCGGATGCCCCCAAAGAGGTGGACTACACCCTGGAGGCCCAGGTAGCCCTGTCCAACAAATTGGGCCGGGGCGTGAAAATCGTCATGGGCCGGAAGAAGGGCCGGATTGAACTGGAATACTATGGCGTGGACGATCTCAACGATCTTCTGGACGCCCTGGAGCTTTTAAAGATTGGGCGGAAAGGACCGGAGGCATGAAGCTGCAACGACGAACGGACAGTGGTCCCGGAGAACCGGAGGAGAATGTGATCCCCAGGGGAAAAAAGCCCGTGGTGGTCTATATCATGGTGCTGTTCATCGCGGCCTTTTTGCTGATGGCCTGGTCCTTCGCCTCCCACCAGCGGAGCAACACGGAGGCCATCGGACAGCTCCAGAGCTCCGTGGGAGCTATGCAGGAGGTGCAGGAGCTCCAGGACCAGGTAATCGCCCTCCAGAAGGAGCTGGCGGAGGTCAAGGAGGCCGCCGGCGCGTTTCAGGACGCCAATGAGACGGCCCGGAACCAGGCCTCCCACATGGAGGTTCTTCTGGAACGGACCCAGGAGGCCATGGAGTGGTTCTGGCAGCTGAACGAAGCCTTCCTCAGCGAGGATTTTCAGAGGTGCGAAACCATACTGGCCGAGATGGAGGCCAACGCCGCGTCTCCCATGACGGACTATCTCACGCCCCTCGCGGCGGAGCGCTATCAGGAGATCAAAGCGGCCGTGGAGGCGGAAGGCGGCTCCTGATTGGTTTCACGTGAAACAAAATTCACTGCCCTATTATATATTTTATGAAAGAAGGAAATCATTATGCTTGATATCCGCTTCATCCGGGAGAATCCCGAAGCCGTCAAGGAGAACATCAAAAAGAAATTCCAGGACGAAAAGCTCCCCTTGGTGGACGAGGTTATCGACCTGGACGCCAGGCGCCGGGCGGCCATCGCCGAGGCGGACCAGCTCCGCTCCAACCGCAACACCCTCTCCAAGCAGATCGGCATGCTGATGGGCCAGGGGAAAAAGGACCCCGCCAAGCTCCAGGAGGCCGAGGCCGTCAAGGCCCAGGTCAAGGAGCAGGCGGACCGGCTGGCGGAGCTGGAAAAGCAGGAGGACGCGCTGGAGGCGGAGCTCCACAAGCGGATGCTGCTGATCCCCCAGATCATCGACCCCTCCGTCCCCATCGGCAGGGACGACAGCGAAAACGTGGAGGTCCAGCGCTTCGGCGAGGCGAAGACCCCGGACTTCCCCATTCCCTATCACACGGAGATTATGGAGTCCTTCGGCGGCATCGACCTGGACGCGGCTGGCCGGGTCTCCGGCAACGGGTTCTACTATCTCCTGGGGGACGTGGCCCGGCTCCATGAGGCGGTGCTGGCCTATGGCCGGGACTTCATGATCGGCAAGGGCTTCACCTACTGCATTCCCCCCTTCATGAT
>CAJUBX010000014.1 GCA_910585165.1 uncultured Oscillibacter sp.
AAGGCCCTGCTGCTCAATCAGCTTAACTGTACGGACGATCATGGTATGGGCGAGATTAAACAGCACGTTGCATCTATGGAATCTTCGCTCGAAACGCTGAACCGGAAGGAGAAAAAATATACCGCTGAACTGGATGCCGCACTGGCGCAGTACGCCGAGCTGCAACAACAGTCGGCGGATATGGATGCCATAGAACTGGATACCACCTGTCACGCTATTCGCTCTGATAAGGAGTGGGAAACAGTCCAGCGGCTGCAAGCCGCCTATGGCAAGAAGTTTGATTCCGGGATGCTGGCGCAGAGTCGAATGGATGTTGGCGAAATGTTAGGCGAGATAGTGGAGCCGATATCTATCCGTCAGAAACTGCAACAGTTACAGAGGCAGCAGAATAGGCAAAGTCATGAAAAAGAACGCGACCAGGAGCGGTGATGCTTCTGGCCGCTATTATCAACAAATTTCTTGCTCAAGTGCGTCAAATTCTGGTGTGGAGAAAAACTCGCCCAATGTTATCTCAAAGCCATCGCAGAGCTTTTTAATAGTTACTGTGCCGGGATTTTGGCTTTCGCCGTTAAGAATACTTTTGATAGTCGCTTGTGGAACGGCGGAAATATTGCTCAATCCGTTTGGTGTAATTCTTCGTTCTCTGCATAACTGCATAATTCGGGCCGCAATTGCTTCACGAGTATTCATAATTGCGCCCCCTCCAAGTGATTTATCACTATGGTAAATTATTTGGAGTCTGCTTGTTAGTGATACTTCACTACCTTCGGAATTTGTGGTAATATAGTGATATATCACTATATTAAGGAGCGATGGCCATGAGTACCTGCTTTTTCATCGGGCACCGCGAGGCCCCAGATAGTCTCCTATCTCAATTATCTGCTGAAATTGAGCGGCACATTACAGAATATGGTGTAACGGAGTTCGTCGTAGGCAGATATGGCCGCTTTGATGCGCTGGCGGCAAAATGTATCAAAGCAGCAAAGAAGCGCCACCCAGAGGTGACACTTACATTGCTGCTCCCTTATCATCCGTATGACCGTCCTACCCCAACACCACCTGGTTTCGACGGTACATTTTACCCACCAGGAATGGAAACAGTTCCGAAACGTGCCGCCATTATCCGCGCCAACCGCTATATGGCGGAGCACAGCGATTATCTGATTGCTTATGTGTGGCATTCAGTCAGTAATGCAAGAGATTTACTAGAATATGCGCGTAAGTTGGAGAAAAAGGAGCAAATTAAAATCACACTTTTTGACAAACTTTGACTTTGACGTTGCAAAGTTAGGAAAAACGTTGTATACTATTCCTAATTGAACATAGCTAATGTGTTTGCAAATTAGTTAAAAACTGCATACTAAAGCAAGTCGCCTTATAGTATGGCTGATAATTATATGTTGTTGAGAAGTGCGGATTATACGACTGCACTGGTTGGCGTAACCGTCGGAACGAGTTATAGGTCCATTAAGTACTGTCTAAAGAATACACGCCCTTCTTCATTTGAAGGATAGACAGTCAAAAGATAACAGCAGGTCGATGATAAGTAACGGCCTATTTGCTAACTTGAGAAGGAGGTGGGAAGTGTGCTTCAGGCTTTTGACACACTGCTTCAGAGAACAGTAGAAGCTGAATTAGCCGCAAAAAACAGAATAGATGAGCCTTTCCGATATGAATGTTTATGCTGTGGCGAAGAAGTGTATGTTGCAGCAGCGAAAAGCACAAAAAAAGCAGCCCACTTCCGCCACCGCCGGGGAAACAGCGACAGAGAATGTGAGTTGTATTTGGGACGAATGGGAATTGATGGTGCCCAAATTGCGGCAAAAAAGAGAGCGCATATTAGAACCGAAGTATACTATGACATCAAACAGAAAATGTTTTATATTGGGATACTATTTCAGGAAGAAAAATTGAAAGAATTTGAAGGTAAGTCTTGCGTTCTGGAATTTTTCTCCGCATGCAATTCGGTGCCATATGAAAGTATCGCAATAAATCAACAGAATTTTGCTCCAGATAGTATGGTTCTGTTTCCGTTGAAGCTTACAACCAACGATTGCTATATTAATATTTCTGGCATGAATTATCGTATTCGCCATGAGATCCTGTATAGTAACGATTTTCCGACATTTTTTAAAATTTCACCAAACGAGGATACGAACGGAAAATCCAAGCGTATTGTGGGCGGAAAAATCTATACAGCTACTCCCTACTATATCATTGCAAGGGATCGGAACGCAATTCAGAAAATAGCCAAGCATAGAGAACATGTTTCGGTTAACCAGATTGATGAAATTGATGCGTTTGGAAGCACTGTTTACGGTACAAATCTTCAGATTTTATCTGCCAATGCTGAATTGGTTGATTTGTTTTCTTACTTTAACTTTGATTTAGAAACTGCTCAAAGTGTGTTGCAATTATGGCCCCCGATGTATTCTGTAGAAGGAGTTCTTTGTACAGATGGCAAAAAAGCGTACCTCAGATCCACATTTGAGCTAGTGCCGCATAGCAATATTTCCTGTGAAACGGATGCTCTCAGAAAGTTTGATAGTCTATTCGAGGTAGATTTATCGTATCCAGTTCAGATTTGCTTTAATAACGTAGATATTCAATTTGAGCAACAGCAATATAGTTCTTTGCGGATGGATCAGCCTTGCGAACAAATCACAGCGCCAACGGTAAATGTTACAGAGTGTAGTAGTTTTTATCTGATTGATGCTGATGGATATAGGGAACTTCCTGTTGGGATTCATTTTATAACTGAGTCCAGTAAGATTGTGCAGTATCGGAGCAACTATCCGGTGGCTGTATTTAAGCGTCCAAAACCCATTCCTCCCAGCAGGGTAGAACTTCTTCGAGATGTGTTATCTTATTATAAGGTAACGCTTCCGTTTGATGAGCAACTTATAATTGGGTGTAATCTCAGTGCAGTTGCTCAGTCTTACATAGAAGAATGTCGGATTACGAATATAATCAATAAAAAGGCTTTAGACTTCATAAAGGCAGGTAAAGTATGAATTATTTTCAGTTGTTAACTAAAGAAGATATTCAAACTGTTTGCCGGAGTTTTCCTCACAAAGAAATGATTCAGGGCTTCAAAAAGAATCCAAAAGCTTTTAATGAAATGGCTAAAGGATACCGTCCACAATCGATTTCAGAGGATAGGGGGCGTAAATTATTATTAGAAAATAGTCATACAAAACTTGTCACAAATATGATTGAAGAGTTCCTAAAGCGGTGGAGTTCAGATATTAGTCAACGCATTGAAGAGTACACTAATGCAGGCAATTCAGAAATCGAATCCCATTTGAAGGCTTTTCAAGATACAATATTTCCTGATGGAATAGAGCTGTATTTTCGGCTGATAGAGAAACCCATTAGTGCAGAATATGCTTCCCTGCTTACTTCGGCTGTTTCTGTTTTAGCGTCGGAGAGGAAAAAAATGAGCAACATTGTATCAGCTCCGCAAGTTAAAGTGGGAGATTTGGAGCAAGAACGAAAAGATCATAAAATTGAAATTAGAGCAAAAGACTCAGAGATCAAGAAAAGAGACAAGGCGATAGAAGGCTTAAATACAGAGATTGCCAATTTATCTACAATGCTTGAAACCTTGCAAGGGGATTTAAGTCGCCAAATTGAACGAATACAAGAACTCGAAGAGTCGCAGAATGCTCAGAAAAAAGAGTTGGAAGATGCTATTTCCACAGCACATACATTTGAGGTCACAGTAAATAGGCAAAAAGCTGAATTGCAAGAGGCGCTGAGCGCTGTTGATGCAGGCAAGAAACGAGAAGCCGATCAACAAGTGGCAATCGATTCGCTGCAAGAAAAATTGTCTAATATTGAAAATGCACTGGCAGAGATGAGGGAAAAACCATATCAAGAAAGCGATCAACTTCTTTATCCAACTGATATAGACGAGTTTTCTGAATACCTCGGATACAATCTTAAAAGCATTGGCGTCAACGGTAGTACTGATGAATATAACCTATTGACAGAATATCTGTGCGATATTTTGTTCCAGAATAAACCTATTATGTGCAACCATGTTTCTGGGATGGCATTAGCTCGTTGTGTATCAAATGCTCTTTGCGGGACAAAATCCATTAAGATTCTTCCTTATTCGTCGGAAATCACCAGCAAGGACATTTTGTACTATTTAAACTCAGAAGAGAGAATCTTAGTTTTGGATGGTTTTCTGGGCAATTTTAACGAAATGGAATTGATTCCCATAGCCACAGGGATAAGAGGAAAAATCATCTTTATGACGCTGGAGTATGAACGTACAATTGCTTATCTTCCAAAGGAGGTCCTCTTATATTTTAATTATTTAAACGTCAGTAGGATTAAGGATT
Source organism: uncultured Oscillibacter sp. (assembly GCA_910585165.1). GTDB lineage: Bacteria > Bacillota > Clostridia > Oscillospirales > Oscillospiraceae > Oscillibacter. The sequence goes on from CAJUBX010000014.1 coordinate 4,353, forward strand.
TCTTCTCGGAGAAGCCAATAGACGAAGACGCTACCGAAATTATGGAACAATGGATTCCGAAAGAAAGCAAGGCTGCGAACCGAAATGTTGAGAGACTTTGCACTGAAATTATGAAGCAACTAGGCTTTGGCAATGATATTTCGCTGCATATTGCCCAGAGAATGGTTTCGGAGGAAAAATTGGCTCAATATCTTGCATTTTCAATTCTCCCCTATAGTTGTGAAGCACTCGATTACAGACCATATGAAACATCGGAAAGGTTGCAAAAATACGCTGGAGAACAAGGAAAATGTAGATACAAGTCACTGCTATTAGGATGGTTTGGAAATGAATAAACTGCTAAATATAATAGCGAATGATCTATCTATAGTCCAATATTTTAGAGAATCAGACAATGATTTTACATATCGGGTTTGTTACTCGGCCTTGGCCTTATGGATGTTAAAATTGACCTCAAGTCGTGAGAATGGTGTAGTAGGAATAAGCAAACAAACTCAGTCTTTAAAAATTGAAGAATTGTTGTTGCAATATCAAGAATATTTCAAGCTAAATCCATCCTTCTTTGCTCATGACAAAAATAAAGAGCACACGTTGTCGCGCCATATTCGAAGAGTTTATGAAGAAACTGGATATTTGTTTTCAGATGAGAATAACCATAGCGTTGCGGCGAATTATGGAAGAACTATCTGTGCCACTGATGGAAATCTCTTTTTCGGTAATCCTGAATCTGGTTATTGGATGAATGGATTGGGAATTTATTGTCCTACCGCTGTGAACGATGTGGATTTATTTGAGGCTATGCTTAGAGATACGTTGACGATTGACGAATATATAACCGTAAAATATAATCCATTAGATTTTGAGGAACGAGACCTCGATGTTCATGAGTTAAATTTTTTTGATCCGACACGGCCTAAACCTCCTTCAAGTTCATGGCATACAGAGCAAATAACCGATAAGTCGATTGCACGCAACAACAACTGGGTTATGTATAGGACGCTGATTGACGAGACGCATCAAATTCTATTCAAAGAAGAGCCCCCAGATTCTGATAAAGGGCGTTTAACTAGTTTTGAGATACGGAGGTTATATTGTGCGTTAAAGGCTAAATATGGTGCGCCCATTATTGCATGGTTTAATAGGCTAGATGATCTCTATTCGCAGATTCGCATTTCGGCGCAGTTACCAAATCGTGAATACTATTTTATGCTGTTATTTGCATGGCCAGAACAAAACGCTTTCAATAGGACTAAGTTTATCTGCAAAAACAATATCTTGCCAACCGTAGCGAGAATGCTATGTAATATCGGTATTGAGATTAGGGGGTACGAGTAATGTCGGATGCTAAGGGTGTACAAGAATATTATGCGGCAATTCGTAATCGCTTGTCTAACTATATTAAATCTGATTATCTTGCTAACAGCGAGACTCTGCTTCTTTACGCAGACGACTTGCTTGGAGAAATAGTTGATACAAACGCAAAAATTGCGCAAGAACCTTATATTGAAACAGCTGCTTCTTATGAAAAAATTACAGATGGGATAAAGAACCTTGCGCACCTTGATGCAGGAGTAAAAAGCACTCTACTCAAACTTGTAAAAGCTAAGTTAGGTATCTTTTCAACGCCGTTCAAGCATCAAGTAGATTCTTTAGAAAACTTTGCACAGGGAAAAGATTTATTTGTATCGACCGGTACGGGCTCAGGTAAAACAGAATGTTTTCTTTGGCCTATCATTGCAAAATGTATTGATGAAGCTCGGAATCGTCCCGCATTTTTCAAGAAAAATGCGGTCAGGACTCTCATTATTTATCCAATGAATGCTTTGGTTTCTGATCAACTGGCCAGATTTCGCAATATCATGGGCCGAGAGGAATTTTTGAAAATATTCACCCAGGATACTTATGCTACACGAATCCCTCATTTTGGAATGTACACCGGGCGCACATCATATGCTGGCCTACCCAAACCTAGTAAGAACAAAGAACTTGCAGAAGCTTATAGGAGACGTTACTTGGTGGATGAGAGCGCCCCGGAAGAAAAAAAGATTCAGCAGAAGAAGAGGATCGAAGGTTTCAAGAGAATCAATAAATATCCTGCGCGCTATGGCGAAAACGGGATGGAAATATTCATTGATCACTTGGAACAGAATATTCATATGCCATCTCCGTATGACGCTGAACTGATTACAAGATTTGAGCTGCGAGAATGTCCACCAGATATTCTTGTGACCAATTACTCCATGCTTGAATATATGCTGATGCGAAAATTGGAATCTAAGATCTGGGATAGCACCAAGGAGTGGTTACATGAGTCGGAAGACAATAGGCTTCTAATTGTTCTTGATGAAGCACATATGTATCGTGGTTCTGCTGGCGGTGAAATAGCTCTTTTGCTTGACCGCTTATTTGATCGTCTTGAAATAACTGCTGATGATACTCAGTTTATTTTAACTACGGCAAGTATGCCAGATGATAAAAAGGCACGCAATGACTTCTATGAGGGGCTTACAGGAAAGAATGCACAAAAGTGCAAATTCCTAACTGGCACCAGAGAAAAACTGCCTGAATATGAACTTGTTCCAACTAATGCTGATCAACTGGAACATATTGGAACAACGCAAGTATATGGAAGAGAAGCCATTCAAAGAATAAAAGACTTTGCATCTGCAATTTTCAATGAGCAACTCCCGGATTCTATTGATTTAAGCGAGGCTAAAACATGGCTCTATGATAATCTCCCTCGCTATCAAGGCTTTATTGATTTATATCGAGTCTGTCGAGAGGGTGCAGAATCGTATAGCAAAATCAAGTTTCACGTGTTTGGAAGCGATAATGCAGATAATGCATTGGATTCGTTGCTAGTCATTGTTTCTATGGCTGAAAAGGACGGCAATTTACTGTTTCCTATCCGCCTGCATATGTTTGTAAGAGGATTGCAGGGTATTTATGCTTGCTCAAATCCTCATTGTCCTCATGCAAAATATTCGGAAAAAGAAAAATTACCTCTTGGCAAGATCATTTCTACGCCAAAAGATCAATGTAACTGTGGTGGTAAGATTTATGAACTAGTTAATCATACAAAGTGCGGTGCTCTGTATTTCAAAGTCTATGTGAAGCAAACCGCAGGGCAGGCGTTTTGGTATGTATTCCCGCGTAAGGGTATTAGTGGGAGCGGTGATGATCTCAAAGAAATGTTGCTTTACATCGTGCCGGAAGAATACATTCTTGAAAAAGGCGACAAAATGGGGGCATTAGATCCGTTTACCGGGAAACTCTTCACAACACCGAAGGATAGTTCAACTCTGCTCAAAGTGCTATACACTGAAAAAACTACAAAGAAGGGAACATCTTTTGTCTTCGGGAAATGCCCGAAATGCCGCAAAGTTATGCCGATAAAAAAGCCAACTGATTTTGCCACAAAAGGGAATATTCCATTTTATAATCTAACAAAAGCACAATTCGAGCTGCAACCGGCAAAATCGGACTTTGTGAATCAAGGGAAAAAAGTTCTGCTATTCTCTGATTCGCGGCAGAACGCCGCAAAACTGGCCCTGGACTTGTCTGACTCATCAGATGCTGACACTTTTCGGCAGGCAGTTATATTGGCGGGCATAAGACTAAGCAAATTTGGACTGTCTATGAGAGAGTTATATCCCGCTTTCCTAGAGGTGTGTATCAATCAGAAGTTATCATTCTTTGCAGGAAAAAGCAAGCGGAAATTTGACACCGACAAAGACACCTTTGCGAGAAAAAACAGGCATGGGAGAAAGGTTGACTACACGAAATTAGCCACAGATTACTTCTCTTCCCCACCAGAAGATTATGGAAAACATCTACTTAAATTTTTTACTGAAAGCCCTCGATCTTTCAAAGATATTGGGCTTGGTTTTTTAGCGCCCATGAAAAATTCTATAGATAGCGTACTTTATGAGTTGGAGGATGATGATATAGCAGTTAATGAAGATTTGCTATATCAGATTCTGGTCTTGCTTTTCTGGGATGTCATGGACACCAATGCCGCATTAGATAGCCACATTTCAGATGATATTAGACGATCCCTCCCAGGAAGGAGCAAAAATGACAGGGATAAGTTTGGAGTCGGTGCTGATTTCTATCAAGAACTGGATCATGATTTGATTCGTGAAGCGCAAGTAATATTGTCTCTCAATGAAACCGAAATGAACAAATTGCTGGAATCTGTAAAAACAGAATTCTTTGAGGCATCCAGTGAGGGAAAATACTACATCAAGCTGTCATCGGTTCAGATTTGTATTGCTGACAAAAATTTCATTTGGTATCGCTGTGGACGTTGTGGAAAGATATCCCCATTTAAATTGGGCAGCCTTTGCGGTGTGTGCTTCAAGGCTAAAAATGTTCATGCTATCAATTATGAAGAGTTATCGAGATTCGATTTTTGGCGTACCCCCATCTTAAATACGGTAGGTATTAAAGACAATATCCATAAAATAAATACTGAGGAGCATACGGCACAGCTGTCTCATAAAGATGCCCAAGGGGATATCATCAGCCGAACCGAAGACTATGAGATAAGGTTCCAGGATATTGATGCTGGCGAGCACGGTGAAAATGCAATTGATGTGTTAAGCTGCACAACAACTATGGAAGTCGGGATTGATATTGGCTCCCTTACTGCTGTTGGGCTTAGAAATATTCCACCTATGCGAGAAAACTACCAACAGCGCGCAGGGCGTGCTGGGCGAAAAAATGCAGGAATCTCAACTATTGTCACATACGCATTCGGTGGTGTACATGATAGCTATTATTTTAAGAATCCACATGAGATGATCTCAGGCGAACCTCGTCGTCCTTGGATCGATAGGGACAATCCTAAAATTGAGCAACGCCATTTGAACATGAAAGCACTAAACGCTTTTATGTTCAGCGATCTAATGAGTGGCTATGACAGCATAACAGAGATTGGAATTGTAGATTTCTGTGAAAGCTACGGTGTCGCGTTCCTTGAATGTTTAGATTGTTTAAGTTTGCCAACTGAACAGACCAGAGAAATGTTCCTAAAAATAAAGGACAAGGTGCTCGATGAGAAGAAACGCAAGGAATACATACATGACGACAAACAGACCTCAGCCTTTGATGTGTTCTATTCAGAAGGCTTTATCCCATCGTACTCGTTCCCCAAAAATGTTATTAGATTTTTCGTGGAAGAGGAATCTCCGTATGGGAAAAAGTATCCCCGTGTGGTGAAATACGCTCCCGAACGAGACATTGCCGTTGCCATCAGCGAGTACGCCCCAGGGCGCTTTGTAACAATTGATAAGAAAATCTACAAGAGTGGCGGCATTTATGCAAATCCGAAGCCTCACGGATACAATACAAACCAAGCTGAGTTTTACTTTAGCAATGGCGACTATTTCAGTGAAATTTTGGTTTGTAGTGAGTGTAATTGGTTTGGACACAAAGAGGAAGGGGTTGATACTTGCCCATATTGCCATGCTCCAGTTGAAACGAAGAAAATGCTTAGACCTTGGGGATTTGCTCCTGAGCGTGGTGATGATGTAAAGTTTGAAGACGAGGATGAAGATAAAACATACGCTGAAGCTCCATATTATTCCCATGTTCCGGAAGATTCACAGATGATTCCCTATAAAGGGCAAATTCGTTTTGCCAACTTGGAAAATCGACAAGTTCTAACTATTAATATGGGAAAATCAAAACATGGCTTCAATATTTGCCGCTGTTGTGGTGGTGCAGAAGTAGCTGGTTCTAAAAATACAGGCAAACCTAAGATAACACAACCATTCCATAATAATGCACCAATATGTCGGCATGGTGTGGTGGAATCGGAAGTCTATCTGGGGTATGAGTTTTTGACTGATATGTTCATGCTTGATATCAGGTATGATACTACAAAGCTGGTAAGCAATAAATCTACACAGGAGAAAATACTTCTCAGAATCGCAGCTACAACCTTGCAAGAGGCAATTAAGAAAGCTGTATCGTTGGAACTAGATATTGATTATAACGAGATCAACGGTGGTTGGATGTCCAGAATTGATGATGAGAACATGCTCCACCTGGAACTGTTCTTTTACGATAACCTTACAAGTGGAGCAGGTTATTCATCATTGATAGGGGGTGTTTTGGAAAAAGTCTTACAACGCACAAGGAATATTCTATCCACTTGCAACTGCTCTCGTACATGTAAAAATTGTTTGGATAATTTCTATAACCAGCGAAATCACGAATTATTTGATCGGCATCTTGGATTACAGCTTTTAGATTACGCTGAAACCGGAATTCTTCCAGAGGACTATGAACGTTCAGAGCAACTGGGCTATTTAATTCCTTTAAAACACTTGATAATCGAGGAAACAGGTGTTTCCGAGGAGCAGATAGCAATGGACTTTGAGGTTCTCCCGGCTTTGTATAAGAAACCTAGAAATACTGAGAAAAAGATGTATCTGAATCCATACGATTTGATTGACTGGCTACCGAATACATTTGTGGATTATATAGCTTTATCGAAAAGAAGGTGATTAACTAATGGGTGTGACTCGTTCGCCACTTCGATATCCGGGAGGGAAATCCAAAATTTATAATAATATCCGGAATCTCATAGTAACGAATGAGTATACTGGCAGAACATATGTAGAGCCCTTTGCCGGGGGATTCGGTGTTGGTATCGCACTCTTGGAAGACAATATAATCGAACAGGCAATAATGAATGATTTAGACATTCATCTCTATCATTTTTGGGATGCTGTACTACATCAAACAGAGGCTTTAATCAATCTTGTTCGTGAAACACCCATTACCCTTGACGAGCGTATGAGGCAGAAGCAAATTTATTCAAATGAGGAATCTCCTCCTCTATTAGATGGGTTCTCTACACTCTTTTTAAATCGAGTAAATTATTCTGGGGTTCTATTTGCAGGGCCGCTTGGAGGAAGAAACCAGAACAGCGCATATCCACTAGGATGCCGATTCAATAAAAACAATATTATCGAAAGAATACAAACTGTTGCACGCTTTAGAGATCAAATTTTCCTCCATCACCGGGATGCCTGCGAATTGATAGTAGAATTGCTTGCAGAAGAGAACAATGATTTATTCTTCAACATTGACCCTCCATATGTAATCAAAGGGAAATCATTGTATAGTGAATACTATACTGAGGAGGACCATCGAAATCTTGGAGATATTATTCATGAGCATCTACGAAACGTTCCTTGGATTATGACATATGACAGTTGTGATTTAATAAGGGAGATATACCAAGACAACTTAATTTTAGAATATGGGATGTTTCATAGTGCGCATAACCGCGCGCAGGGACGTGAACTTGTTATTACAAACCTTCCTGAAGATCAATTTACTTGGGGATAAGCATACTCATAACGATAACCGAGTATTAATTCATTTCCTCTATGTCCAGAAGAACTTCTTGCGTCTTAAATAAAGTCCCGTTTCACTTTGTTTTGCGGTGCGAGATGGTGAATTTACCCTTGACAAATCGCATCTCAACGCATGATGTTGCGCCGGTACGCCGAGCAAAACGGCCTTTTTGTTGTTGACGAGTACATAGACGACGGCTATTCTGGCACCAACTTCAACCGCCCGGATTTTCAGCGCATGATGGACGATATTGAGGCCAAGCGTATCAACTGCGTGGTGGTCAAGGACCTCTCCCGGTTTGGCCGTAACTACCTGGAAATGGGAATGTATACAGAAATGCGGTTCCCGGAGTTGGGTGTCCGCTTCATCGCCGTTGACAGCGGAGTGGACAGCAACAACCAGCAAAGCACCGAGTTCACCCCGTTTCTGAACGTTATCAATGAATGGTACGCCCGAGACATCAGCCGCAAGGTCACAAAAGCTATGCGGACCCGTCACGAGAACGGCGCACACTATGGAGCCTATGCCCCATTGGGCTACCGCAAGGACCCGGAGCAAGTCGGCCATTTGGTGGTAGATGAGGAAACCAAGTGGATTATTGAAAAGATTTTCGCTCTAGCTGTCCAAGGAGCAGGAGCCGCCCGGATAACGCATATCCTCGCTACCGAGCAAATACCCACCCCGTCATGGCTGAACTTCCAGCGATACGGAACATTTGCCCACGTCTACGAGGGCCAGCCCGAGAGTAAACGGTACGCCTGGACGATAGCCCAAGTCAAGAAAATCTTGCAGGACGAAAACTACATTGGGAACAGCGTCCACAACAAGCAGACCAACGTATCTTTCAAGAGCAAGAAGAAAATCCGCAAGCCCAAGGACGAGTGGTGGAAAGTGGAGGGCACCCATGAGGCAATCATCAGCAAGACAGACTTTGACCGGGTGCAGGAGCAGATAGCCAGCCGCCGCAGGAAACAAAAGGACGGCACGACGCAGATTTTCTCTGGTTTGGTCAAGTGTGCGGATTGCGGGTGGTCCCTGGCGTATGGAGTGAACCGAGCAAACAAGACGCCATACGCACATTATCATTGTAGCAAATATGGGCAGGGCCTCCGCCAATGCTCCATGCACTATGTCCGATACGATGTGCTTTATGCCTACGTCCTCTCCCGTCTGCAATATTGGATTGAGGCCGTTCACCAGGACGAGCAAGCTATTTTGGAGTGGCTTTCCAAGTCCACCAGTACAGAGCAAGCCGCCGCCACCAAACGGGCCACACAGGAAAAGAGACGGGCAGAAAAACGGTTGAATGAACTTGATAACCTGATAGCCAAGATTTACGAGGACCGGGTAAACGAGAAAATCAACGAGCGCACTTTCACAATGCTGTCGCAGAAGTACCAGCAGGAGCAGGGCGAACTTGAAACCAAGATTGACGCATTGACGGCCCAGCTTGCCAGCGTCAAGGAACAGGAGAACGGTATAAATCAGTGGGTGGACTTAATCAAGCAGTTTTCCAGCCCCACGGAGTTGACCGCCGAACTGCTAAACACCCTGATTGAAAAAATCCTTGTCCACGAGGCTACCAAGGACGCAGACGGCAACCGGGTCCAAGAAATTGAAATCCTTTACCGCTTTGTCGGCAAGATTGACTAATCTCTTAAACTATGTTACTCCGGCTTGTCGGTTCCCGACGCCGGTTTGCTGCTGTCCATATCGGAGGCGCTGGAAACGCCTGTAAGCACGCTGCTGGGGGAAACCGTCACCGAGCCGGAGGCGGACGGCTTAAAGGCGGTTTCCGCAAAGCTGGAGGTCATAAACCTGCAGCTTGCGCAGAGAAAGACCGCAAGAAAAAGAATCCTGCATTGGCTCTTTATCCTGTTGTGCGCAGCCATAGCGGCAGTTTTCGCGGCTTTGCTGACCTTGGAAAGCCCCTATCTGGGCTGGGATTACGGCGACCCGGAAACCGCCGTCCTGGGAACGGCGGTCCACGCGTTTGAGTGGCTCTTTGTCAGAGCGGCGCCGATTGCCTTTGCGTGCGCAATCGCAGGAGCTTCCCTGACGCGAAAAGATGCGTGACCCGGAAATTGTTATGAGGAAGATGAAGGAGACGGTCCGGGAAAGAGGACGCAAGCGGACCGGTGGCCCTCAAGGAGAAGGACGAAGCGCGGGCTTCCCCTGTCCGCCCGCCTGAACGGCGGCTCGCTGCCGGGTCTGATGGTGAATGCAGATGAAAACCGCCTCCCGGGCATGTCCGGGAGGCGGTTTTTGCGTTGTTCAGCCGAGGATCAGCAGAATCAGGGTCAGGATCAAGAACAGGGCCCCGATCCATTTGGTGGCACGGGCCAGCTTGGCGTCCAGGGTCTTGGCCTTGTTCTTGGCCAGGAAGGAATCGGCCACGCCGCCGATGGCGCCGGAGAGGCCGGCGCTCTTGCCGGACTGGAACAGCACAATCAGGATGATGCCCAGCCCGCAGAGGAGCTGCAAAATGGTGATGGCGATTTTCAAGACGTTCTACCTCCAAATGGGATCACGCGCAGCGTGAATCATGTTTGACAGCTTTCTATATTACCACAATTTTTTTCCGTTTTCAAGTGGTATTCCGGAAAATCCGCCGGGAATTCTTCCGCCCTCAGCGGGAGTCCCGGGCGCTTGCGGCGGCCTGGGCCAGAGTGATGCCTTCGGCAGACCAGTCCGCCTCCAGAATGGGGGCGAGGGAAACGGAGATGTACAGGTTGTTCCCGGCGGAGTAGGCCCCGGTGGTAACGCCCACGGCGTGGCCGTAAACGTTCATCAGCACGCCGCCGCTGTTCCCGTGGGAGATGTCGGCGGTGTTGATGACGCAGGGGAAGGCGTAGCCCGCCACCTTGTGGTCCGTGGCGCTGATGATGCCGTCGCTGACGGCCAGGGTGAGGCCCAGAGGCGCGCCCAAGGTGTAAACCTGGTCCCCCCGGCGGAGGGCGGGGTCCTCCGCCAGCTCCAGGAAGGAGAAGAAGGGAACGGCGGTTTTCTGGTCCCGGGTGGTTTTGGAGACGCGCAGAAGGGCAAGGTCCGCCTCGCTGTCATAGTACAAAACCCGCTCCACCTCGAAGCACTCCCCGGTGACGAGGTTGGCGGTGGCCCGGACCGCGCCCTCGATGGTGTGGCAGTTGGTGACGGCCAGGCCATCGGCGGAGATAAAGAAGCCGCTGCCCTCGGCGCTGCGGAGGTCCGCCTGGTAGGCTTTTTCCGAATAATAAACATCCAGCCGGAAGACGGCGGCCATGTGCCGGTCGGCGGCCTGCCGGGCGGTGAGCTCCTGGGGAAAGAGGTCCTGAATCTGGTCCTGGGCGCAGAGGCCCGCCTCCGCCAGACGGCGGGCGGCGGGAACGCCCTCCCGGTCCGGGAAGGCCAAGGCGTCCCGGACCAGCTGGCAGAGGTCCCCCAGGGTGAGGGTTTCCCCGTAATCCCGGGTGGTCAGGGCGATGCGGCGGGCAAACAGGGCGGCGTTTTCATCGGTGAAGCCCTCGTAGCCCAGCCGGCGCAGCAGGGCGGCGCAGAACCAGGAGGAGGGAGCGGCCTCCCGCCCCCTTCCGGCGGAGGCAATCCAGCCCTGGGCGGCGGCGTACTCCAAAGAGCCCTCCTTCTGCCGGGCGGCGGGAACGCCGGAAAAGCGGGCCAGCAGCTCCATGGCCTGGAGGCGGGAGGCGGGGGCCGCCAGGGCCTCCCGGGAGGGAACGGAAGAGAGGAGGCCCAGGGAGGCCAGGGTCTCGGCGGCCCGGAGGGATTCCCCCTCCAGGGCGGCGGCGGAGGGAGCCGCGCCCAGAAGCAAGGTCAAGGCGCACAGCAGGGAGAGGAGACGTTTTTTCATGGGGGGACCTCCGTTCAAAATATCCGCCTTATTGTAGCACAGCGGCCCGCCGTTTGCAAGGGCGCTGGACAAGGAAGGAAATATCTGCTATAATCAAAAGACAGACCTTTCCCCCAAGGGCGGGAATCACCATTATAATTCAGGATAAAGGAGAACGCTGAAATGGAACTGAAAGAAATCCTTGGCAAGTGCGACCACACCCTCCTGGCCCAGGGAGCTGCCTGGGCGGAAATCAAGGCCCTCTGCGACGACGGGATCAAGTACCGGTGCGCCAGCGTCTGCATTCCCGCAAGCTATGTAAAGCAGGCGGCGGAGTATGTGGGGGACAAGCTGGCCGTGTGCACCGTCATCGGCTTTCCCAACGGCTATGACACCACCGCTGCCAAGTGCTTCATGGCCTCGGACGCGGTGGAAAACGGCGCGGCGGAAGTGGACATGGTCATCAACATCGGCTGGGTGAAGGACAAAAAGTGGGACGAGCTGCTGGCGGAGATCAAGGCCGTCAAGGCCGCCTGCAAGGGGAAACTGCTGAAGGTCATCATCGAGTGCTGCCTCCTCACCGATGAGGAAAAGGTGAAAATGTGCGAGATCGTCACCGCCTCCGGCGCGGACTATATCAAGACCTCCACCGGCTTTGGCGGCGGCGGGGCCACCCGGGAGGACGTGGCGCTGTTCGCCAAGCATGTGGGCCCCCATGTGAAGATCAAGGCCGCCGGCGGCATCGCCGATTTGAAGGACGCGGAGGACTTTATCAATCTGGGTGCCTCCCGCCTGGGGACCAGCCGCATCGTCAAGGCTGTCAAGGCCCGGGAGGGCTGATATGGGCGGAACTCCTCACAACGAGGCCGCTCCGGGGGATTTCGCCAAAACCGTCCTCATGCCCGGCGATCCCCTCCGGGCGAGATTCATTGCCGAGACCTTTTTTGAAAATCCCCGGCTGGTGAACAACGTCCGGGGCGTCCAGGGCTGGACGGGGACCTGGCACGGCGTTCCCGTGTCGGCCATGGCCTCCGGCATGGGCATTCCCAGCATCGGCATCTACTCCTATGAGCTCTTCCATTTCTACGGCGTGGAGAACATCATCCGGGTGGGCACCACCGGGGCCCTGAGCGGAAAGCTGAAGCTCCGCGACCTGATCCTGGCCCAGGGGGCCTGCACGGATTCCAATTTTGCCCACCACCTGGGCCTGCCGGGAGTATTCGCCCCCATCGCGGATTACACCCTGCTGGAGACCGCCGTGGCCGCCGCCCGGAAGCTGGGCGTGGAGCCCCCGGTGGGGAACATCCTCAGCTCCGACGTATTCTATTTTAAAGAGGGCGGCGGGCTGGAGTGGGCGGACATGGGGGTCCTGGCCATCGACATGGAGACGGCGGGGCTCTATCTGAACGCCGCCCAGGCGGGGAAGCGGGCCCTGACCATCTGCACCGTCACCGACAGCCTGGTCACGGGAGAGGCCCTGCCCCCGGCGGAGCGGCAGGGCTCCCTGCGGCAGATGATGGAAATCGCGCTGGAGACCGCCGTCCAAATGGCGGGGCGGTAAAGGGCGGAATTCCGGCATTTTTCCCAAAAGGAAAACATTTTGCAAATTTCCTTGAAATCCAGGGAAGGGATTGATATAATGGGCTTGGCCCATTGACTGAGGCCGACCTCTGCCCGCAGAGGAACATATGGAAGGAAGGTTGATATCCATGAAGAAGTTTTTTGCAATCCTGCTGACTTTGGCGATGGTTCTGTCCCTGGCCGCCTGCGGCGGCAATGACTCCGGGAATTCCGGCGATTCCGGCAGCGGCGGCAGCCAGCAGCAGGAGCCCGCCACCACTCCCGCCGACGGCGGCAGCGAGGGCGGCGCCGACATCCGCGTCGCCATGATCACCGACTACGGCGACATCACCGACCAGTCCTTTAACCAGACCACCTACGAGGCCAGCAAGGCCTGGTGCGAGGCCAACGGCGTGGACTTCACCTACTACAAGCCCGCCGGCGACTCCACCGCCGAGCGCGTGGCCATGGTGGAGAAGGCCGCCGACGAGGACTACAACGTCATCGTCATGCCCGGCTTCGCCTTCGGCGAGACCATCACCGAGGTGGCCGACGTTTATCCCGAAATCAGCTTCATCGCCCTGGACGTCTCCGAGGGCGACGTGGGCGGCACCGTCCCCGGCAACGTGTACTGCGCCGTTTATAAGGAAGAGCTCTGCGGCTATATGGCCGGCGTCGCCGCCGTGAAGCTGGGCTACACCCACCTTGGCTACCTTGGCGGCATGGCCGTTCCCGCCGTGCAGCGCTTCGGCTACGGCTTCGTTCAGGGCGTGGACGCCGCCGCCGGCGAGCTGGGCGTGGACGCCACCGTCGAGTATGTTTACGGCAACCAGTTCTTCGGCGACCCCGACATCACCGCTTACGCGGACAACTGGTATCAGAACCTGGGCGTTCAGGCGGTCTTCGCCTGCGGCGGCGGCATCTGCACCTCCGCCGGTGAGGCGGCCGCCAAGGTCCCCGGCACCAAGGTCATCGGCGTGGACGTGGACCAGAGCTTCACCCTGGACGCCGCCTACGGCGAGGGCGTGACCCTGACCTCCGCCATGAAGGGTCTGGCCGCCACCGTCAACCACATGCTGGACGAAGTGGCCGCGGGCAACTTCGCCAGCTACGGCGGCAAGGCCGAGGCCCTGGGCCTGGTCTCCGGCGACGATCCCAGCGCCAACTATGTCCTTCTGCCCATGGACACCACCCAGTGGGGCGACGGCTTCTCTCAGGACGACTACAAGACCCTGGTGAAGGATATGTTCGACGGCAAGATCACCGTCTCCGACGATATCTCCGCCATGCCCGCCGTTTCCAACATCACGGTCAACGACCTGGGCAACATCAAGTAAGAACACCCCCCTCAGGCAGGGCGGGGACGGGAGAAATCCCGTCCCCGCTTTTTCTTGTTCCCGGCTTATGGATGGGAAAGGTCAACTTTGTGAGAATTTGCAAAAAATGCTTTGAAATCTCCGCCGGGATATGGTACAATGAACAGGAACCATTTTTCCCCCGTGGGTTCAGGGAAACAGAGAAGGAGGAGGTTGTGAAATTGGAACAGAGTTACGCCATTGAGATGCTGAACATCACCAAGCGGTTCCCCGGCATCGTGGCCAACGACAATATCACCCTACAGCTGAAAAAAGGCGAAATTCATGCGCTTCTGGGCGAAAACGGCGCCGGGAAGTCCACGCTGATGAGCGTGCTCTTCGGCCTGTACCAGCCGGAGGAGGGCGTCATCAAGAAGGACGGCAAGGTGGTGTCCATCAAGGACCCCAACGACGCCAACGACCTTGGCATCGGCATGGTACACCAGCACTTCAAGCTGGTGGAGTGCTTCACGGTGCTGGACAATATCATCATGGGCGTGGAGCCCTGCAAGCACGGCTTCCTCCAGAAGGCGGAGGCCCGGGAGAAGGTGCTGGGCCTTTCGGAGAAGTACGGCCTGCAGGTGGACCCCGACGCCCTGGTGGAGGACATCACCGTGGGCATGCAGCAGCGCACCGAAATTTTGAAGATGCTGTACCGGGAGAATGAAATTCTGATTTTCGACGAGCCCACCGCCGTGCTGACCCCCCAGGAGATTGACGAGCTGATGCAGATCATGAAGAACCTGGCGAGGGAGGGAAAGAGCATCCTCTTCATCTCCCACAAGCTGGGGGAGATCATGTCGGTGGCCAACCGCTGCTCCGTGCTGCGCAAGGGCAAGTACATCGGCACCGTGGACATTGCCGCCACCTCCCAGGAGGAGCTGAGCCGGATGATGGTGGGCCGGGACGTGAACTTCGTGGTGGAGAAGAAGCCCGCCCAGCCCGGCGAGGTGGTGCTGGACGTGAAGGGCATGACCGTCGCGTCCAAGCGGCATAAGAACAACGCCGTCAAGAACGTGAGCTTCCAGGTCCGCCGGGGCGAGATTGTCTGCATTGCGGGCATCGACGGCAACGGCCAGACGGAGCTGGTTTACGGCATCTCCGGCCTGGAGCCGCTGAAGGAGGGGACGCTGGTCCTGAACGGCCAGGATATCACCAAGGCCCCCATCCGCAAGCGGAACACCTCCGGCATGAGCCACATCCCCGAGGACCGGCATAAGCACGGCCTGGTGCTGGACTACTCCCTGGAGGACAATATGGTGCTCCAGCGGTATTTTGAGAGCCACTTCGTCACCCCCGTGGGCTTCCTCCGGCGCAAGGCCATCCGGGAGTACGCCGTGGGCCTCATCGACCAGTATGACGTCCGCTCCGGCCAGGGTCCCGTCACGGCGGCCCGGAGCATGTCCGGCGGCAACCAGCAAAAGGCCATCATCGCCCGGGAGATCGACAAGGACCCGGAGCTGCTCATCGCCGTCCAGCCCACCCGGGGCCTGGACGTGGGCGCCATCGAGTACATACACAAGCAGATTGTGGCCCAGCGGGACGCGGGAAAAGGCGTGCTGCTGGTGAGCCTGGAGCTGGACGAGGTCATGAATGTCTCCGACCGCATTCTGGTCATGTACGAGGGCGAAATTGTGGGCGAGTTCGACCCCAAGAACGTCACGGTGGAAGAACTGGGCCTCTACATGGCCGGCGCAAAGAAGAAGGGGGCGTAAGGCATGAAAAAAGAAAAGACTTCCCTGCTGCGCAACGGCGCGGTCCAGTCGCTGCTTGCTTCCCTGCTGTGCATCCTGCTGGGACTGCTGGTGGGCTATATCGCCCTGCTGCTTATCAATCCCGCCGGGGCCAACGGGGCCATTCTGGCCATCGTGGAGAACTTTATGACCTACTCCAAGTCCACGGCCCAGCTCCGCTATTTCGGCAGCACCCTGGTGAAGACCGCCCCCCTGCTGATGTGCAGCCTGTCGGTGCTCTTTGCCTATAAGGTGGGCCTTTTCAACATCGGCGCGGCGGGCCAGTACGTGGTGGGCACCGGGGCGGCGCTGTACTGCGCCCTGGGCCTGAAGCTGCCCTGGTTCTTGTGCCTGATCGCGGCCATTCTGGCCGGGGCCGCCCTGGGGGCCGTCTCCGGCGTGCTGAAAGCCTACTGCAACGTCAACGAGGTCATCTCCTGCATCATGCTGAACTGGATCAGCCTCTACGCGGTGAACATGCTGCTGACCCTGGTGAAGGAGGAGACCAGTCCCTATACCTTCACCCTCTCCAGCACCAACGAGGGGGCCATCCTCCCCTCCCTGGGCCTGGGGGCCCTGTTCAGCAAGAACCAGTACGTGGGCCTGGCCATCCCCCTGGCGATTCTGACGGCGGTTCTGGTGTGGGTCCTGCTGGAGAAAACCAAGCTGGGCTATGAGCTGAAAGCCACCGGCTGCAACAAGTTCGCCGCCAAATACTGCGGCATGCGGGAGCGGAAGAACCTGATTCTCACCATGGCCATCGCCGGCGGGCTTGCCGGCATGGGCGCGGCCATGCTGTTCCTCACCGGATTTGAGCAGTGGCAGTGCACCCAGTCCGCCGTCCCCGCCATGGGCTTCAACGGCATCGCCGCCGCCTTCCTGGGCGGGCTGAACCCCATCGGGGCCATCTTCTCCTCCTACTTCATCCAGCACATCACCAACGGAGGCGCTTACGTGGACAAGACCATGTATTCCTCTCAGATTTCCGACTTTATCTCCGCGCTGATCATCTACCTGTGCGGCTTCGTCCTGTTCTTCAAGACGGCGCTGAACGCCTGGCTGAACCGCCGGGACGAGAAGAAGGCTGAGAAAGGAGGCGGCGGGAAATGATCTTACTGCTGCAATACACTTTGATTTTCGCGTCGGTGCTGCTGCTGGTGGCCCTAGGCGGCTGCTTTTCCGAGCACTCCGGCGTCATCAACATCGGCCTGGAGGGCATCATGGTCATGGGCGCCCTGGGCGGCGCGCTGATGATGAAGTTTCTCCCGGACAGCACCCCCGCCTTCCTCATGATTCTCCTGGTGGTGCTGGCCTCCCTGCTGCTGGGCATGCTGTACTCCCTGCTGCTGGCGGTGGCCGCCATCAACTTCAAGGCGGACCAGACCCTGGTGGGCACGGCCATGAACCTGCTGGGCACCGCGGCGGCCACGGTGTTCGTCAAGGCCATGAACACCGCCGAGAGCGTGGACAACGTGTCCTCCACCATCCAGTACATCAACGCGAAGAAGTCCTTCCTGGTGAACATCGGGGGCTTTGAGTTCAACTGGTTCATGCTGCTGGCGGCCCTGGCCCTGGCGGGGGCCTATGTGTCGCTGTACAAGACCCGGTTCGGCCTGCGGCTGATGGCCTGCGGCGAGCATCCCCAGGCGGCGGACAGCGTGGGCATCAACGTCTACAAGATGCGCTACGCCGGGGTGCTGATCTCCGGCATGCTGGGGGGCCTCGGCGGCATCGTGTACATTACCGCCGGCGTCAGCGAGTGGAAGTTTGAAAACGGCGTGGCGGGCTTCGGCTTCCTGGCCCTGGCCGTCATGATCTTCGGCCAGTGGAAGCCCACCCGCATCGCCCTGGCGGCGCTGCTCTTCGGTTTCTTCCGGGCCCTGGGCAACGTGTACTCCGGCTTCGACTTCCTGAAGGCCCTGAACCTCCCTGCGGCCATGTACAACATGCTGCCCTACATCATCTCCCTGGTGGTGCTGGCCTTCACGTCCAAGAAGTCCCGGGCCCCCAAGGCGGAGGGCGTGCCCTACGACAAGGGACAGCGGTGAGTACAATTTGTAGTATCCTGCCGAAATAATACGAAAAGAGCAAGAAAAGGCTCCCGCTCCACGGCGGGAGTCTTTTTCGAGGTCAAAACAGACAGAAGCTCACCGCCGCCGCCAGCCCTCCCGCCAGCAGGGCCTGCACCGCCTTCCCGGCGGCATAGCTCCGAAGACGCAGACCGCTGCCCTCCAGCACCGCAGCTGTCTGGCAGAGAATGGAAATTCCCCCCCAGCCCGCGCAGGCGGAGGCCAGAATGAAGCCCATCCGGTCCGCCGCCAGCAGCGGCGTCAGGGAGAACAGCTCCAGAAATCCCACCAGCCCAGCCCCCAGGAGCCCGCCGCGCTTTGCCAGAGGGCTTGCCAGCACGTAGAAGAACACCACAAAGCCGCAGACGGAAACCATGCTGCCGCAGGCGCTCCGAACCCCCTCCACAAAGGCGGCGGGGAGGGAGGGAACCTGACAAGGGGAAACCCTTGGCAGCTTCTGCCGCCCAGGGGTTTTACCGCTTCCCCGGAAGAAAAACCCCGTCAAGAGGGCGGAGAGCACGTGAATGAGCCACAAATACACTCCGGCCCGGGGGCTGGCGAAGACTCCGCCCCCCAAGACGCTGATGAGAAAGACAGGATTGGAGTTATTGCAAAAGCCCAGAAGCCGCTCCGCCTCGTCCAAGGTGAGGAGCCCCTTCTTATGGAGCTCCGCCGCCGTCCGGGCCCCGATGGGGTAGCCCCCCGCCAGTCCCAGCAGCAGGGCGGACCCGGCGGGGCCGGGGAGGCGGTAGAGGCTCATCAGCCCCGCCAGGCGGGGGGAGGCCCACTCCCCAAAGCCCATGGACACCAGCATGGTGGACGCCGCCATAAAGGGGAACAGGGCGGGAATCACCGACCGCCCGCAGAGGGCCAGCCCCTCCGCCGCCGCGGCCCGGACCTCCCCCGCGTCCGCCAGGAACCAGATTAAAAGACCGCAGAGCAAAAGACACGCGCCGGTCCGCCAGCGGCGTTTCATAAGCCTCACCTCGAAAAACCCTATGCGAAGCAGGAGACAATCATGCCGGGACAAGCAGTTTTTTCCACCCTGCCGCATAGGCTTTGGCGAGGTGAGACGTATGGAACGCAATCGACGGGACCGGGAGAGCGGCGTGCTGGCGGCGGCGGCGGAGCTGTTCGACCTTCCGGCGGACGTGGTGGCGGGGCTGCCCCGGCTGGAGATGGTGGGAAGCCGCCAATTATACCTGGAGCACCACACCGGGCTTCTGGCCTATACGGAGGAACAGATTGACGCCAATACCCCCGCCGGGGTTCTGCGAATCCGGGGGGAGAAGCTGACCCTGATGGCCATGACGGCGGGGGAGCTGCGGATCGGCGGGAAAATCAGCGCCCTGGAGTGGGTGGGGCCATGCTGACGGGGCTGGTGAACCGCCTCCGGGGCCAGGTCCGGGTCCGGGCGGAGTGCGCGTTCCCTGAGCGGGTGCTGAACCTCTGCGGGGCCCAGGAGCTGGCCTTTTGGGATTTGGAATGGGAATCCCCCACGGCCTTCACCTGCCGGCTGTCCCGGCGGGACTGGAAAAAGCTCCGGGAGGCGGGAAAAAAGCTGGACTGCACCTTTTCCCTGGTGGGGCTGGAGGGCGCGCCCTACTTTCTTCTGCGCTTCCGCCGCCGCCAGGCCCTGCTGATCGGGCTGACGGGCTGCGCCCTGGCGCTGTTTCTGGGGTCCTTTTTCATCTGGGACTTCCAGGTGGAGGGGAACGAGACCGTGCCCACGGAGCGCATTCTCCGGGCCCTGGAGAAAAACGGCGTGGGCCTGGGGACCTTCGGGCTGTCCCTGGACGGGGAGGACATCCGAAACCACGTGCTGCTGGACGTGCCGGAGCTTATCTGGATTGCGGTCAACGTCTCCGGCTGCCGGGCGGAGGTTCAGGTCCGGGAGCGGACCCCGACCCCGGTGATGATCGACCGGCGGGAGCCCTGCAACCTGGTGGCCCGGCGGGCGGGGCTGGTGAAAAAGGTCCAGACCATCGGCGGCGTCAGCTGCGTGGTGCCGGGCAGCGCCGTGACGGAAGGGCAGATTTTGATCTCCGGCGTGGAGGACATGGACACCGTGGGGGCCCGGGTCCTGGCGGGTATGGGAAAGGTGGAGGCCCGGACCTGGTACGCCCTCAGCGCCTCCATGCCCCTGACGGTAGAGGAAAAGCGGTATACCGGCCGGGAGAAAACTGGGGTCTCCCTGATTTTTGGGTCCCGGCGGATAAAATTCTTCTCAAACAGTAGCATTGAAGGGGCGGAATATGATAAAATAACCAGAAGGTTTCCCCTGACCCTCCTGGGCGTGCCGCTGCCGGTGACGGTGACGGCGGAGACCTGGCGCTTTTACGAGGCCGTTCCTGCCGCCCGCACCGCCGCCGAGGCGGAAAAGGCCGCCGAAGCCATCCTCACCGCCCAGCTGCGGGAGATGGTGGAGCCCTATGGGGAGGTGAAGTCCACCCTCTGCTCCTCCCGCCAAAAGGGGGACGCGCTGGTGGTGACGCTGTCGGCGGAGTGCCTGGAGGAAATCGGGCAAACGGCTCCCATCTATACGGAGGAAGAAACGGGCTGAGGCCCGGGTAAATACAGGAGTGAAGACTTTGGAACAGCGAATCGGCATCGAGCGGCTGGAACAGGCCGTCAGCATTTTCGGGTCCTTTGACGAGAACATCCGGCTTTTGGAGCAGGAGTTCTCCGTTTCCGTTGTGAACCGGGACGGCGAGCTCCGGGTGGAGGGGGAGGCGGAAAACGTGTCCCTGGCCTGCAAGGCGATCCGGGCCTTGCTGACCCTCTCCAGCCGGGGAGAGGCCATCGGGGAACAGAATGTCCGGTATGTAATCGGCATGGTCCGGGCGGGGAAGGAGGAAAAAATCGCCGAGCTCACCGGCGACGTGCTCTGCATCTCCGCCAAGGGCCGGCCCATCAAGCCCAAGACCATCGGCCAGAAGGACTACATCGCCTCGGTACTGAAAAACACCGTCACCATCGGCGTGGGCCCGGCGGGCACGGGGAAGACCTATCTCGCCGTGGCCGCCGCCGTGCAGGCGTTCCGGGACAAGCAGGTCAACCGCATCATCCTCACCCGCCCCGCCGTGGAGGCCGGGGAGCGGCTGGGCTTTCTGCCCGGCGACCTCCAGAGCAAGGTGGACCCCTACCTCCGGCCGCTGTACGACGCCCTCTTTGACATGCTGGGGGCGGAGACCTACCAGAAGTACGTGGAGCGGGGCAGCATCGAGGTGGCTCCCCTGGCCTATATGCGGGGCCGGACCCTGGACGACAGCTTCATCATCCTGGACGAGGCCCAGAACACCAGCCGGGAGCAGATGAAGATGTTCCTCACCCGCCTGGGCTTCGGGTCCAAAATTGTCATCACCGGGGACGCCACCCAAATCGACCTCCCCGACGGCAAAACCTCCGGCCTCAGGGAGGCCATGCGGGTTCTTAAAAACGTGGAGGGCATCGGCATCTGCGAGCTGACCAACGCCGACGTTGTCCGCCACGTCATGGTCCAGAGAATCGTACAAGCCTATGAGGACTACGAAAAGCGGGACCAGCGCAAGGACAGGGGGAAGCGGAAATGAAACGCCACTATATACCCGTTACGGCCAATGTCCCCGGCGTGAACGAGAGCCAGATTGCCTTCATCCGAAAGGCGATCCGCGCGGTTCTGGCGGCGGAGGGGGTGGACTTCCCCTGTGAAGTAGATGTGCGTGTCACCGGTGACGGGGAAATCCGGGAGCTGAACCGGGAGGCCCGGCAGGTGGACCGGGCCACGGATGTTTTGAGCTTTCCCGCCTTCGCCCTCCGGCCCGGGGAACTGCCCTCGCCGGAGGACGCGGACCCCGGCACGGGACTGGTCCCCCTGGGGGACATGATGATCTCTTTGGAGCGCGTGGCGGCCCAGGCCAAGGAGTACGGCCACTCCAACCGGCGGGAGCTGGGGTATCTGGTGGTCCACTCGGCGCTCCACCTGCTGGGCTACGACCACATGGACGAGGGCGAGATGAAGGCGCAGATGCGGGCGCGGGAGGAGGCCGTCCTGGCGGAGCTTGGAATTACACGGTGAAGCTGTCCGCCAGTCCCTTCCCGGTGCGCAGGCCCAGCTCAAAGGCGCGGACGGCCTGGAATTCCAGCGCCTTCTCCAGGCCGTTTTGCGCGGCAGCTTCGCTTAGAGCCTATCCGCAAATAATCCGCACACAGCTTGCTTGCATATTTTCCGCCATTCTGCGTTGCGTTTCCTTGCCGGGCGTCAGCCCGCCTGCGTCAAAGCGCCTTGTTTGGCGAAAAATCTGACGGCGCAATCTGCCCACCTCTTATTCACGGATAGGCTCTTAATTTGACAAAAAGCGCCGCTTCTGGTAGGATGAATTCCAGAAGGACGCTGTTACATAACAGGCGGTTGGCCACTCTCTTTAGGGCCCCGAAAAATCCGTGGATTTTGCGGGGAGCGGAGGAGCAGGGAGGCGGAAGAAGGAATGCCCTGGTATTCCAACGGAAGCGGACCCTGCGACGACGCCGGAAGGGGGGTGAGGCGGATGGGAAACGGGCGCTGGGCGAAAGCCCTGCGTTTTGCAGTGTCGCTGGCGGCGGTTTGTCTGCTGTTGGCATATTTGTCCCCAAAAGCGTGCTGACTGCCCGGTGGCACGAGCAGTCAGCGTAGTTTGCTATTCTGATTGTACGGGCTGACCGTCAGGCAACGGCGCCCTTCTATATTCATTATACCCAAGAAGGCCGTTTTGTCAAGGGCCGCGCTAACCGAATTCCCCGGCTCTGCATAAGCTGAACCGAGGTGATGCAAATGCTTTTTCTGCAAGACGGCGTGCTGGCATTTTTGTCCGCGGTGGGCCTGACGGCCATTGTCTGGGCCGCCGCCGGGGCCCTGCTCCACGCCGGGGGCCGCCCGGCGGTTCCGGGCCTTCTTTTGGTGCTGCCCCTGAAAGGGGAGGCCCTGGCCATGGAGGCGGACGTCCGGGAGCTGCGCCGGGTTCAGGGCAGCCTGCCGGGGGCAAAAATCGTTCTGGCGGACTGCGGCCTGACCCCTGCCGCCCAGGCGCTGGCCCGGTATCTGGCGGACCGGGAGAAAAACGCCGCACTGGTCTCCCCGGCGGAAATCATCGCGGAACTTTAGCCCGCGCTCGACAACGCCCGGACACGGCCCGGGCAAAACCCAAAAAAGAGAGGACGTCCCAATGGAAGAACAAATCTGCCGGGAGGGCACGGTACATAGCGTCATTTTTCAAAACGCCGAGAACGGCTACACGGTGCTCCGCCTCCTGACGGAGGAGGGGGAGGTCATCACCGTGGTGGGCTGCATTCCCTGCGCCGCTCCCGGCGAGCGCCTGAGCGCCGTGGGGGTGTGGGAGCGCCATCCCCAGCACGGGGAGCAGCTCCGGGCCCAGGAGGTGGAGCGGGGACTGCCGGAGGACGAGGAGGAGATGGTTTCTTACCTCGCCTCCGGCGTGATCAAGGGGGTGGGTCCCGCCACGGCCCGGAACATTGTGGACCGCTTCGGCCTGGAGACATTTGACGTTCTGGAAACCGCCCCGGAGCGGCTGACGTCCGTCAAGGGCGTTACCGCCCGGCGGGCCCGGGAGATTGCCGTGGGCTTCCGCCAGCACATGGGCCTGCGGCGGCTGATGGCCTTTCTGGCCCGGTACGAGCTGCCGCCGGTGCTGGCCATGCGCCTGCGGCGGCAGTATGGGGACGCGGCGCTGGAAAAGCTCCGGGAGGACCCGTACCTCCTTTCCTCCGACGAGTGCGGCGTGGCCTTCTCCGTGGCGGACGAAATCGCTATGGGCCTGGGCTTCCAGCCGGACAGCGGACGGCGGCTCCAGGCGGCGGTGGTCTTCGAGCTGAGCCACAACGAAAATAACGGCCACGTGTTCCTCCCCCGGGAGAAGCTGGTGGCCGCCACGGCCCAGCTCCTCCAATGCGGCGGGGATGAGCCGGAAGCGGCCCTGGACGATTTGATCAGCCAGGGGCTGGTGGTCCAGGAGCGGGTGGCCAACGTGGACGGGTGCTACCTCCGGCGGCTGTGGGAGGCGGAGCAGTCCGTCCAGAAGCGGCTGGAGGCCCTGCTGGAGGCCAAGCCCCAGGGCCGGGCCTCCGCCGCCCGGACGGTAGAGGAGCTGGAGAAGGCCCAGGGCATCGCCTACGCCCCCCAGCAGCGCAGGGCGGTGGAGCTGGCGGCGCGGGAAAACGTGCTGATTCTCACCGGGGGCCCCGGCACCGGAAAGACCACCACGGTGCGGGCCATCGTGGCCCTGTTTCAGAAAATGGGCCTGGATACGGTGCTGGCGGCCCCCACGGGCCGGGCGGCCAAGCGCATGAGCGAGCTCACCGGCATGGAGGCCCAGACGGTTCACCGCCTTTTGGGCATGAGCTGGAACGAGGACGCCCGGCAGGTGGCCTTTGCCAAGACGGAGAAGGAGCCCCTGGAGGCCAACGCCGTCATTGTGGACGAGACCTCCATGGTGGACCTGCCGCTGTTTTCGGCGCTTCTCCGGGCCCTCCGGCCCGGCACGCGGCTGGTGCTGGTGGGGGACGCGGACCAGCTCCCCTCCGTGGGGGCGGGGAATGTGTTTTCGGACCTTATCCGCAGCGAGCGGGTGGAGACGGTGTTCCTCCGGGAGGTCTTCCGCCAGGCGGAGCAGTCCGCCATAATCCGCAGCGCCCACGCCGTGAACCTGGGGAAAACGCCGGATTTGACCGGCAACCAGGGGGACTTCTTCTTCCTCTGCCGCCGGGACCCGGAGCGGGCCGTAAGCACCCTGGTGGAGCTTTGCAAAACCCGCCTGCCGGAAAAAATGGGAATCCCGGCGGACCAGATTCAGGTGCTGACCCCCACCCGGAAGGGCCCCGCCGGGACGGTGAACCTGAACCGCTGCCTCCAGGAGGCGCTGAACCCCAAGGCGGAGGGGAAGCGGGAGCTTTTGTGGGGGGAGCGGCTTTTCCGGGAGGGGGACCGGATTATGCAGACCCGGAACGACTACGACGTGGTCTGGGAGCGGGAGGACGGCCTTGTGGGAACGGGAATGTTCAACGGGGACGTGGGGAAGATTGTGAAAATCGACGATTCCGGCGAGTGGCTGGAGCTGGACTTCGACGGCCGCCGGGCGGTCTACGGCGCGGAGCAGCTGAACGAGGTGGATTTGGCCTTCGCGATGACGGTCCACAAGGCCCAGGGCAGCGAGTACCGCTGCGTGGTGCTGGCGGCTATGCCCGCGCCGCCGTCGCTGATGGTGCGGGGGGTGCTGTACACGGCGCTGACCCGGGCGAGGGAGCTTTTGGTGATGGTGGGGGACGACGCGGCCGTCCGGGCCATGGCGGCCAACGACAAGCGCCAGCGGCGGTACTCGGGCCTTCGCTGGAGGCTGGCGAAGGGGGCCGCGGGGTAAAGACGCCGCCTGTTCCGGCGCATGCTGGATTGGACAAAAAGGGACTGCCGCAGTTTGCGGCAGTCCTCAGCTTGTCGAAAAAGCCTTTTCGACAAGCTGCTATAAATTTTCAGAACTTAAAAAAGTTCTGAAAATTTAGGATCTCAATGGTGCAGGAAACCCTTCCTGGGTTTCCCGCACACACCCTTCCTTCCCGTTGAATGACTCCTGTGGGTTTCTCGACAGCCTGGGGACTGCCGCAGTTTGCGGCAGTCCTTTTCTGTTGTGGACCCAAACGGGTCCCTTAAACTGCGGATTCCTTCATAGAATAATGCAAACGAACCCGAATGGGTCCTTTTGCGAGGGTGCTATGAAGGAACAAAAGATCAAGCAGAATATCTGTATCGGGGCAAACATCCGGGAAATCCGCAGACGGCGGGGAATGGGGCAGACGGAACTGGTAAGCCTCCTGCAATTGGAAGGGGTCGCCATGACCCGGGAGGCCCTGGTCAAAATCGAGCGGGGAGCCCAGCACATCCAGGCTTCCCAGCTTCGGGCAATCAAAAACGTCCTGGGAACCACCTACGACCAGCTGCTGGAGGGATGAAGATCACGGACGCCCTGCTGGACCTGGTCTTCCCGCCCAAGTGCCCCTTCTGCCGGAAAATCCAGGACGCGCCCGGCACCTGCCAAGCCTGTGAAAAGGACCTTCCTTGGACCGGGGAGGCCGGGGGTCTCCGCCGGCTCCCCGGCGGCCTTCTCTGCGCCGCGCCGCTGTGGTACGAGGGGGCCGTCCGGGAGGCCGTCCTGCGCATGAAATTCCATGGCGGCGTGTCCGCCGCCGCCGCCCTGGGAGCGCTCATCGCCCAGGAGGCCGCAGAGCGCTTCTCCGGCCAATTCGACGGGGCGGCCTGGGTCCCCGTCAGCGCCAAACGGCTGCGCCGAAGGGGCTTTGACCAGGCCCGCCTCCTGGCGGAAAGCGCCTGCGGCCTCTGGGGCACGAAGCCGGAGGCCCTTTTGCGCAAGGTCCGGGACAACCCCGCCCAATCCGGCCTGGACCGGGCGGAGGACCGCTGGCGGAACGCCCGGGGCGTTTACCAGGCGGCGGGGGAGGTGCGCGGCAGGCGGATTCTCCTCATCGACGACGTTTGCTCCACCGGGGCCACCCTGGTTTCCGCGGCGGAGACCCTTCTGGCGGCGGGCGCGGCGGGGGTGGTCTGCGCCGCCGCGGCCTTTCCCAGGCCGGAGGAGGAAAACAGGGGAGAAAAAGGGAAAGAATAGGCTTGCATTCTGGGGGAAGTGCCAGTATAATGTACCTTGTAACTTTATGGATACGCTGGCGGATTTCCGCCTATCATAAACTGGACAAAAGGTAAATGGAGGAAATGCCCATGGCAAAGGATATCGGTATCGACCTTGGTACCGCATCGGTTCTGGTTTTTGTGCGAGGCAAAGGCATCGTTTTGAACGAGCCCTCCGTGGTGGCTCTGGACAAGAACACCGGGAAGCTCTTAAAAGTAGGCGAGGAGGCCCAGGCCATGCTGGGCCGCACCCCCGGCAACATCATCGCCATCCGCCCCCTGCGGGAGGGGGTCATCTCCGACTACGACATGACGGAGCGGATGCTCAAGGAGTTCATCCACAAGGTGGCGGGAGTCTCCGTTTTCAAGCCCCGGGTGATTATCTGCGTCCCCTCCGGCATCACGGAGGTGGAGGAGCGGGCCGTCATTGACGCGGGCATCTCCGCCGGAGCCCGGAAGGTCTACCTCATTGAGGAGCCTGTGGCGGCGGCCATCGGCGCGGGCATCGACATCGCCAAGCCCGACGGGCACATGGTGGTGGACATCGGCGGCGGCACGGCGGACATCGCCGTCATCTCCCTGGGCGGCGTGGTGGAGTCCGCCTCCATCAAGATCGCCGGCGACCAGCTCAACGAGGCCGTGGTGAAGTATATGCGCCGCAAGCACAACCTGCTGGTGGGCGAGCGCACCGCCGAGGAGATGAAAAAGCAGATCGGCTGCGTCTTCCCCAAGGACGAGGAGGAGGTCATGGACGTGAAGGGCCGGTGCCTGCTGACGGGCCTTCCCAAGGTGGTGGCCGTCAGCTCCACGGAGATGATGGACGCCTTCGAGGAGCCGGTGGAGCGCATTATGGAGGCCATCCACTCCGTGCTGGAGCGGACCCCGCCGGAGCTGGTGGCGGACATCTCCACCAACGGCATCGTCATGACCGGAGGCGGCAGCCTGGTGTCCGGGTTCGACAAGCTGGTGACGGCCCGGACGGGCATCCACACCGCCATCGCCGACGACGCGATCTCCTGCGTGGCCCTGGGCACGGGCATGAGCCTGGAGACCCTGGGCAACATGCAGGAGGGCACCATGAACCTCAGCCGCCGCAAGCAGATGAGCTGAAACGAATAAAACCGCCGGACAGGCCGTCCGGCGGTTTTTTGTTATGGGTCTTCCGTTTTCTCCGGGGCTTCCGCCTCCTCCGGCCCGGGGTCGGGGACGTACTCCAGGATGTCCTCCACCCGGCAGTCCAGCAGCCCGCACAGATCGTCGATCAGCCGGGAGGAGATGCCCTTGTTGTGACGCAGACGGTAGAGGGTTCCGCTGCTGTACCCCAGCTTGTTAATCATTTTATAAGTGGAAATACCCCGGTCCTTTAGCGTGCGCCAAAACGGATCGTATATAATCATGACTATCACCCAAGTCCAGTTTACCCTGAAGTTCATAGCTTGAACATATCTAAAATTTTAGCAATCCATCACATATAGACAATTGCCTGAATATAGGCTATAATAGCGGCAGGGAGGTGACAGCATGACCTGTGAAAATCAGCTTTGCATTTATTGGGAGGACGGCGCCTGCATATTGCGGGAGGTCCATCTGGATACGCAGGGGAGCTGCATGGAGTGCATCCTCGTGGAGCTGACGGAGGAATTCCTGGAGGAAAAGCGCAGGGAGCTCCTTGACAAAATCTGCCGGCAGGAGGCCGCCTGGAGGGAGTCCCGGGTTGACGGGGCCGGGCCGTCCGGGCTATAATAAGAGGACCAAACCCGCGAAGGAGGCGCACGGATGAACCAGGCAGAACGCATTACCCACATGGAGGCCCTTCTGGACGGCGCGTCGGAGGCGCTGGCCGCCCTGGAACAGGCCCTGGACCGCTACGCCGCTGTCCGGGAGGGGCTGGCGGAGCTGGAGGCCTATTACAGCGGCGGGCAGTGGAGCCGGGACTACGACGACGACAGCGCAGGGAGGATTCCCCGGGATTTGAAGCGGGGCGTGCTGTCCGAGGACGCGGTGTACGACCTGCTGGCGGACCACGACCGCCTGCGCGGGCGCATGAAAGAGCTGGGGAAGGATTAGTCCTTCCCCAGTTTTTTCAGGGATTCCAGGGCCTCGGCAAACTCCTTGGCGGTGGCGGAGGGGTGGGCCCGCAGAAGCCGGAGGGAACGGTGGTAGGGGGCGGAGGAACGGTTTTGCAGCGCCGCCTCCCGGACCCGGATCCGGCGGAGGACCTCCTCCAGGTCCGCCCGGCGCTCGGCCAGGCTCTCGGGGGTGGAGCCGGGCAGCTCCTCCAGGTGGTTCCGGCAGGTCTTCAGGGCGGAGGAGAGGGCGGACAGGGCCTCCAGCCTGGCGGCGGTGCGGCGGCGGAGGGACGCCTCCACCCGCTCCGCCCGGGCCTGGCGGCGCTCCGCCAGCTCCTCGCCGACCTTTTGCCGCAGCTCCAGGGTTTCCAGCTCCGTCTTTTCCCGGAAGCGGCGGAGATCGTCCCTGGCGAAGGCGGCGTAGATCTCCGCCCGTTTCGCCAGGCGGCGCAGGTCCTCGTTCTCCTCGGCGGCCCGGACCAGCAGGTCCCGCAAATCCAGGGCGGCCTGGACGGAGCGCACCGCGTCCACGGTGAAGGCGGCGGTGAGCAGAAAGGCCAGGGGGTCCACGCAAAGGGCGGGGACCCGGGCCAGCAGGCGGGCGATGGGGGGATGGACAAACCGCACCAGCAGGATGGAGAAGAAGCCCCAGGCGACGGAGCTGGTCAGGCAGATGTGGCCGTTGAGATTGAACTTCTGGCTAGAGTAGTCCCAGTAGCGGACCTTGAAAATCCGCTCCATCACGTCCCCGGTGACGTACTCCAGCGCCGTGGCGGCCAGCATGCCGAACAGCCAGACCAGCCGGAGATCGCCGGCCACGGGAATGGTGGCCAGCAGGATGATAATGGCCCCGGAGCCGTAGATGGGCAGGAGGGGACCGTGAAGAAAGCCCCGGTTCACCCATTGCCGCTGGCAGAGGGAGACGTAGCAGCTCTCCCAGACCCAGCCGCAGAAGCAGTAGAAGAAAAACAGAAGGACCCATTGGCCCGTGGTATAGACGTGCATACGCTCACTCCTCTTGCAGGATGTCCAGCAGCTCCCCGATGATTTGGTTGGAGACCAGGAAGCCCCGGGGGGTCAAGCGCCGGCGGCGGCCCTCCCGGACGGCGTAGCCCGCCGCCTCGCAGCGCTCCAAAAAGGGAAGAAAGGGGGAAAAGGGGCGGCCGAAGCGCCCCTCCCACGCCTCCGGGTCCAGGCCCCGGGCAAGGCGCAGGGACAGCATCAGCCATTCCGCTTCCCGGTCCCGGGGGGAGGGGCGGCAGGATTCGGACAAGGTCCGCTCCCCCCGGATGAACGCCTCCAAATCCCGGGCCCAGGCGTACCGGCGGCCCCCAAAGTCGGAGTGGGCCCCAGGGCCGAAGCCCGCGTATTCCCCCAGGGTCCAGTATTTCAGGTTGTGCTGGGACTCCCGGCCCGGTTTGGCGAAGTTGGAAATCTCGTACTGCCGCCAGCCCCGGCCCTCCAGAAAGCTCACGGTTTCCAGGTACATGTCCGCCTGGACCTCGTCCCCCGGCAGGGACTCCCGGCGGGCGTACAGGGGCGTGCCCGGCTCGGCCTTGAGGCCGTAGCAGGAAAGGTGCTCCGGGTTCAGGGCGGCGGCGGCGGAGAGGTTCTTCCGCCAGCGGGGAAGGTCCTGCCCCGGCAGGCCGTAGATAAGGTCCAGGGAGAGGTTTTCAAATCCGGCCCGCCGGGCGGCGTCCACGGCGGCGCGGACCTGGTCCATGGTGTGGACGCGGCCGATGGAGCGGAGCTCCTCGCCGCTGGCGGACTGCATCCCCAGGGAAATCCGGCTGAAGCCCGCCCGCCGGAGGGCGGAGAGACCCTCCGCGTCCTGGGCGGAGTCCGGGTTGGCCTCGAAGGTGATCTCCGCTTCCGGGGCGGTGGGGCAGACGGAAAAAACCGCCTCCAGCAGGGCCGCCAGTCGGCGGGGACCCAGGTAACTGGGGGTGCCGCCGCCGAAGTAGACCGTGTCCGCCTCGTATCCCGTAAAGTCCGTTTCCAGAAGCTGGGCGGAGAGGGCGGAGACGTAGGCGTCCATATCCTCCTCCCGGCGGGGCAGGGAGTAGAAGTCGCAGTAAAGGCACTTCTGCTTGCAGAAGGGAACGTGAATGTACAGGCCCAGGGGCTTGCTCATAAAAAGACCCCTCCTTTTAAGGAACCACTGATTTAATCGGCCGAACAAAAGAGAATGTGATAAAATAAGGG
>CAJUBX010000015.1 GCA_910585165.1 uncultured Oscillibacter sp.
GCCGCCTCCGCCTCCTGCGTCACGGGGCTGACGGTGTACGACACCGCCACCCAGTTCACCGCCTTCGGCCAGGCGGTGCTGCTGGTACTGATCCAGATCGGGGGCCTGGGCTTTGTGACAGCCTCCCTCCCGGCGGCGCTGCTGGTGCGGCGGCGGGTGGGCCTGCGGCAGCGGGCGCTGCTGCAGGACAGCGTGGGAGCGCTGCAGCTGGGGGGCGTCGTCCGCCTGGCCCGGCGGGCCCTGGCGGTGACGGCCTTGTGCGAGGGGCTGGGAACGGCGGCACTGGCTTTTTGGTTCTGCCCCCGGTACGGTTTGGGAAAAGGGCTTTGGATGGCGCTGTTTCACGCCGTCTCCGCCTTTTGCAACGCGGGCTTTGACCTCCTGGGCACCGGCGCGTCCATCACCGCCGAGGCGGGGGATCCCCTTTTAAACATTGTGCTGATGGCGCTGATTATCTGCGGAGGCCTGGGCTTTTTGGTGTGGGACGACATTTTGACCCACGGGCGGAATTTCCGCCGCTGGCGGCTCCACTCCAAGATGGCCTTCACCGTGACAATGGCGCTGTTTGCCGGGGGCGCGGCCGCCTTCTGGTTTTTGGAGGCGGACCACGCCTTCGCCGGGGCGGACGGCCCCGCCCGGGCGCTGATGGCGTGCTTTCAGTCGGTGACGGCCCGGACGGCGGGCTTCGCCTCGGTGGACCAGTCCGCCCTGAGCCAGGGAGGCGTGCTGCTGATGCTGGTTTTGATGTTTGTGGGCGCGGCCTCCGGGTCCACCGGAGGCGGCGTGAAGGTAAACACCTTTGCCGTGCTGGTTCTGGGGGTCCGGGCGCGGATTTGGCGGCAGACGGACGTAAACGCCTTCCGCCGCCGCCTGGACGGAGGCGATATCCACAAGGCCTACTCCGCTGCGGGAATCTATCTTTTCGGGGCCCTGTGCGGCTGTATGGTGCTGTGCGTCCAGGGGGCGGGGCTGGCGGACGCGCTGTTTGAGACCTTCTCCGCCATGAGCACCGTGGGCCTCAGCCGGAACCTGACGGGGTCGCTGCCGCTTCTATCCAAGTGGACGGTGATTTTGATGATGTTCGCCGGACGGGTGGGGAGCATGTCGGTGGCCATGGCGGTGACAAAGGGGCGGGACGCGGGAAACGGCCTGCGGTACGTGCCGGAAAAAATTCTGATTGGTTGAACGGGGGAAGAGAATGAAATCCTTTTTGGTCATCGGCCTGGGCCGCTTCGGGCGGCATCTGACCCGGTATCTTCTGGAGCTGGGCAACGAGGTCATGGTGTTGGACAAGGACGAGGAGAAGGTGTCGAAGGTGGCCTCCATGGCCACCGCCGCCTGCGTGGGGGACTGCCAGGACGAGCAGGTGCTGGAGGCCCTGGGCGTAAGAAACTTCGACATCTGCTTTGTCTGCGTCCGGGATGATTTCCAATGCTCCCTGGAGGCCACGGCGGCGCTGAAGGAGCTGGGGGCCCGGTTCGTGGTGGCCCGGGCGGACCAGGAGCGGCAGATTAAGTTCCTGCGGAAAATCGGGGCGGACCACGTGGTCCACACGGAGATGGACATGGCCCGCCGGGCCGCCATCCGCTTTTCGGCGGAGAACGTCTTCGACTATTTTGAGCTGACGCCGAAATTCGCCGTCTTCGAGCTGGAGATTCCCGAGGAGTGGGAGGGGCACACGGTCATGGAGCTGGAGGTCCGCCGCCGCTACAACGTCAACATCCTGGGCGTGAAAAGCGGGGACGTGGTGGTGCCCCTGGTGGACCCGAACTACCGCTTCCGGGACGACGTTCACATCATCGTGGCCGGGGACAAGGAGGCGGGCATCCGCCTGATGAATCTGCATTAGATGGATTTCGTCGCCGCTTCCCCGGGCTGCGGCATAAAATCCGCGTTTTTGCGCATGCTTCCTCTGAGGTGATGTTATGGAGGACAGACGTGCGGTGAATAACCTTGACGGCGAAAAGCCCTTTCTCCGCCTGGAGCCGGAGAAGCGGATGTGTCCCATCGTAGACCCGGATTCCATTTACAAATACCCCCTGGCGACCTCGGAGGAAATGGGGTTCCGGGTGCTGGACAATTTCCCCGAGGAGCATATCCAGTAAAAAGCGCCCCCTCCGGCTTTACCGGAGGGGGCGGAAAATGCGCGTTCTTCCCTCAGCAGGAGGCCAGGTCCCGGAGGAAGTCCTCCACGGCCTGCTCCGGCGTGGCCCAGCTGGTCACCAGGCGGATCATTGTATGCGCGCCGTCCACGGCGTGGTCCACCTCGAACTCGTAGCCCATGGCCTGGAGCTTTGCGGCGGTTTCGTTGGGCAGGACGGGGAACTGCTGGTTGGAGGGGGACTCCACCGGCATGGGATACCCCAGGGCGGCCACGCCGCTTCGGAGGCGGAGGGCCAGGGCGTTGGCGCGGCGGGCGGCCTCCAGATAGGTTCCGTCCTCCAGCAGGGCCTGGAACTGGACCCCCAGCAGGCGGCCCTTGGCAAGCATGGCTCCCCGGCGCTTCATGTGCCAGCGGAAGTCCGGCCGGGGCTTGGCAAAGACCAGAGCCTCGCCGAACAGGGCGCCGTTTTTGGTGCCGCCGATGTAGAATGCGTCCGTCAAGGCCGCGTAGTCCGGGAGGGTCATGTCCCCGCAGGCCAGGGCGGAGCCAAGGCGCGCCCCGTCCAGGAACAAAAGCAGGCCGTGCTCGTCGCAGCAGGCCCGGAGGGCCTCCAGCTCCGCCTTGGAATAGACAGTTCCGATTTCCGTGGTGTTGGAGACATAGACCATGGCGGGCTTTACCTGGTGCTCGTCGCTGTGGAGCTCCGGCACAGCCTCGACCATAGCGGGGGTGAGCTTGCCGTCGGGGCTGGGAACGGCGATGACCTTGTGGCCCGTTCCTTCGATGGCCCCGGTTTCATGGACGTTGACGTGGCCCGTGTGGGCGGCGATGACCGCCTCATAGGGCTTGAGCAGGGCCTCGATGACCAGCAGGTTCGTCTGGGTGCCCCCCACCAGGAAGTGGACGTCTGCCTCCGGCGCGGCGCAGAGGGTGCGGATAAGCTCCGCCGCCTTCTGGCAGCGGGGGTCCAGGCCGTAGCCCCGGGTCTGCTCAAAATTGGTCTCGGTGAGGGCCTTGAGCACCTTGGGGTAGGCGCCCTCGCTGTAGTCGTTTCGGAAACTGTACATGCTTGACCTCCAGAAAGTAACAACCGCAGGAAGGAACTGTTACGGAATGTTACAGATTTGATGTTGAAATTATAGCGCGAATCCTGTATAAAAACAAGGAACCAGACAAGAAAATTTTCCCGGCGGCGGACCGGGGCGGGGGAGGAGATTCGCTTGAAAAAGAGAGGGGTATGGGTCCTGGCGGCGCTGCTGCTGGCGGCCTGCGGCTGCGGCGGGCCGGAGAAGGACGGCGGAGCGAAGGACCCGGAGGTGTCCCTCAGCGCCCTTTTTGCGGCGATGGAGGAGGACTGCGGCTGGGAGGAGGGCTATATGACGGCCGTGGAAGGGGAGCTTCTGGAGGAGTATTACCCCGGACTGAGCGGGATTTCCACCGTACAGCTCCTGGTCCGGGTGCCCGCCATGAGCTCCGACGTGAACGAGATCGCCCTGGTCCGGTGTGAAACGGGGGAGGACGCGGAGAAGGCTGCCGCAGTCCTTCAGGCCCGGATTGACCTCCAGGTGGACGGCGGGGCCTGGTATCCCGAGACCCAGGCCGCCTGGGAGAAGGCCAAGGTGCTGCGGGAGGGGACATACGCGGCGCTGATTGCCTCCGGGGAGCACCAGGATGCCCTGGAGGAGCTGTTCGCCTCCCAGTTCCGGTGAGGGGGATTCCATGGTTTTCAGCAGTCTGACCTTTCTGTTCGGATACCTGCCGCTGACCCTGGCGCTGTATTTCCTTACGCCGCTTCGGCGGCGTAATTTTGTGCTGCTGCTACTCAGCCTCTTTTTCTACGGCTGGGGGGAGCCGGTGTACGTAGGAGTCATGTTTCTCTCCATTTTCATCGACTACACCCACGGCCTTTTGGTGGAGAAGTTCCGAAGCCGGGACCGCCTGGCAAGGTGGTTTGTGGGGCAGTCGGTGGTCTTCAACCTGCTTCTCCTGGGCTTTTTCAAGTACTGGGATTTCCTGGCGGCGAATTTGTCCCTGCTCCCCGGGGTGGACCTGCCCAAGCTGGGACTGCCCCTGCCCCTGGGCATCTCCTTTTTCACCTTCCAGACCATGAGCTATACCATCGACGTGTACCGCCGTGACGCACCGGTCCAGCGGAACGTGGTGGATTTCGGGACCTACGTGACGCTGTTCCCCCAGCTCATCGCCGGGCCCATTGTAAAATATAAGACCGTGGCGGCGGAGCTGGTTTGCCGGACCGTCACGTCCCG
This sequence comes from uncultured Oscillibacter sp., assembly GCA_910585165.1. Lineage (GTDB taxonomy): Bacteria > Bacillota > Clostridia > Oscillospirales > Oscillospiraceae > Oscillibacter. The sequence goes on from CAJUBX010000015.1 coordinate 4,372, forward strand.
GGACTTCGCGGAGGGGGCCTGCCGCTTCACGGCGGGCCTTGCCAAGAAGGTGCTGCTGGCCAACGCCGCCGGGGCGCTGTGGGAGAGCTGCCTCTCCTCCCAGAGCGCCGGGACGCTGACCATGGCGGGGGGCTGGACGGGGCTTTTCGCCTTCGGCTTCCAGATTTACTTCGACTTTTCCGGCTACTCCGACATGGCCATCGGCCTGGGGCGGATGCTGGGCTTCCGGTTTGGCGAAAACTTCGACCACCCCTACCTTTCGGCCTCCGTGGGGGAGTTCTGGCGGCGGTGGCACATGTCGCTGACCTCCTGGTTCCGGGAGTATTTGTACTTTCCCCTGGGGGGCAGCCGGGCGGGGACGGCCCGGACCCTGCGGAACCTGGCCGTTGTATGGTTCTGTACCGGCTTCTGGCACGGGGCCAGCTGGAATTTTATCCTCTGGGGCCTGTACTTCGGAGCGTGGCTGATTCTGGAGCGGTTTGTCTTCCGCGGCCTTCTGGCCCGCACCCCGGTTTGGATCAAGCGGGCGTATACGCTGGCGGTGGTCTTTGTGGGCTGGGGAATTTTCGCCATGGAGGACCTGGGGGTCTGCGGAAGCTACCTCGCGGTGTGCTTCGGCGGGGGACCCCTCTGGTCCGCCGCAGACGGCTACCGCCTCAGAAGCTGGGCGGCGGTTCTGCTTCTGCTGGTCCTGGGCTCCACCACCCTGGCCGTGGACGTGTGGAAAAAGGTCCCGGAGCGGGGGCGGAAGGTCCTGGCCCCGGTGCTGATGGGCCTGGGGCTGGCGCTTTCCACCGCCTATCTGGTGGATGGCAGCTACAACCCCTTTTTGTATTTCCGGTTTTAAGGAGGCCGCGGGATGACGACAGGATACAGCCGGTTTTTGTCGGCCTTTTTCTGCGTATTTCTGGGAGGACTGCTGGCGTGGCACGTGCTCCTGCCGGACCGGGACCGCTCGGAGGTTGAAAACCGGACCCTGGCCCGGTTCCCGGAGTTTTCCTGGGAGGAGCTGAAGGACGGCGGCTTCACCAAGGGGGTGGAGGACTACTTTGCCGACCAGTTCCCCCTCCGGGACCAGTGGACGGGCCTAAAGGCCCGGACGGAGCAGCTTTTGGGCAAGCGGGAGTTCAACGGAGTCTATCTCTGCGGCGACGCCCTGATTGCCAAGGTGGAGCCCCCCAGGGACGGCCTGGAGGAGAAAAATCTGAGTTATGTCGCCCGCCTGGCGGAGGCGGCGGAGGTCCCGGTGTACCTGGGGCTTATCCCCTCGGCGGCGGAGATTCGAAAAGACGACCTGCCCAAGGGGGCGGAGAGCTGGGACCAGGTGGCCTTTATTGCCCAGGCGGCGGAGCTGGAGGGCGTGGAGAGCATCGACTTCCTGTCGGCCCTGCGGCCCTTCCGGGCGGACCAGTTCTACCGCACGGACCACCACTGGACCAGCCGGGGGGCGTATTCGGGCTACCGCGCCGTCATGGAGGCCCTGGGCCGGGGGGAGGAGGCGGAGCAGGAGCGCCAGGGCGGCTTCTGGCCCCAGGTTTACAGCAACCAGTTCCAGGGGACGCTGTACTCCCAGTCCGGCGTCCACTGGCTGGAGCCGGATACCATCGAGCTTTGGGCGTCGGATGTCGGATTGTCCGTCACCTCCTGGCGGGACGGCTCTCCCAGGGAGGCGCCGCTGTACGATCTGGATAAGCTGGAGACCAAGGATAAATACGCCGTGTTTCTGGGGGGCAACCAGCCGCTTTGCGTGATTAAAAACCCGGAAGGAACCGGGAAGCTCCTGCTGATCCGGGATTCCTACGCCGATTCCATGGCTCCCTTCCTGGCCCGGCATTTTGAGGAGGTCCACCTGCTGGACCCCCGGTATTACCGCTACTCCGCCGTGAAGTACGCAGAGGAGAATGGGGTAGACGCCATTGCCGTGGTCTACAGCGTGCCAAACTTCATCACCGACCGGAATCTGGTCCTGCTGACCCAGTGAGCCCAAGCCCGCCGAAAGTGCTTTCGGCGGGCTTGCAGCTTGTCGAAAAATCCTTTTCGACAAGCTGCTAAAAATTTTCAGAACTTCAAAAAGTTCTGAAAATTTAGGATTTCAATGATGCAGGGAACCCTTCCTGGGTTCCCCGCACACACCCTTCCTTCCCGTTGGATGACTCTTACGGGTTTCTCGACAGCCTGAAAGCCCGCCGAAAACACTTTCGGCGGGCTTGCTTTTGCGGGCTTGTGCGGGTATAATGTTACTTCGGAAATAAAATTTCGGAAGTAAAATAGATGCCATGTTTTGCGGTTGCCGCCGTTTGCGGCGGCGAGCAAAACGGCTCAAATCAAATGTATTATTTTCGCATTATAAATGCGGAAATAATAAACGGCATAAAAAGGAAAAGGGGAAGCGCCATGAATACTGCCACCCGCGTGGAACACGACACCATGGGAGAAATTGCCGTCCCGGCGGACCGCCATTGGGGCGCGCAGACCCAGCGGAGCCTGGAAAATTTCAAAATCGGCGGCCAGCGCCAGCCGAAGGAGATCATCACCGCCTTCGCCTATCTGAAGGAAGCCTGCGCCAAGGCCAACGCCGCCGCGGGGAAGCTGACGGCGGAGCAAGCCGGGGCCATTTCCGCCGTTTGCGGGGAAATCCGGGATGGGAAATGGGACGAGGAATTCCCCCTGGTAGTCTGGCAGACGGGCAGCGGCACCCAGACCAATATGAACGTCAACGAGGTGATTGCCCACCTGACGACGGACCGGGGCACGGCCCTGCACCCCAACGACCATGTCAACGCCTCCCAGTCCTCCAACGACACCTACCCCTCGGCCCTCCACATCGCGGCGGCGCTGTCGGTCGCAAATGAAGTCCTTCCGGCGGCGGAGCGGCTGGCGGGGGCCTTTGCCAGGCTGGAGGCGGCCTACCCGGACCTGATCCGCATCGGCCGGACCCACCTCCAGGACGCAACGCCCCTGCGCTTCGCCCAGGAGGTCTCCGGCTGGCGGGAGCTGGTGGAGGCCCCCTGCCGGATGCTCCGGGCGGCGCTGGAGGAGCTGAGCCTCCTGGCCATCGGCGGCACCGCCGTGGGCACCGGACTCAACGCCCCCAAGGGCTACGGCGGGATGGTCTGCAAGGAGCTGCGGGCCCTGACGGGCTTTCCCTTCCGGAGCGACGAAAACAAGTTCCACGCCCTGACCAGCAAGGACGCCCTGGTCTTCGCCCACGGGGCCCTCAAGGCCCTGGCGGCAAATTTGATGAAAATTGCCAACGACATCCGCTGGCAGGCCAGCGGCCCCCGCTGCGGCATGGGAGAGCTCCGCATCCCGGAAAACGAGCCGGGCAGCTCCATTATGCCGGGAAAGGTGAACCCCACCCAATGCGAAGCCGTCACCATGGCGGCGGTGCAGGTGATGGGAAACGACGCGGCCATCGGCTTTGCCGCCAGTCAGGGGAATTTCCAGCTCAACGTCTTCCTGCCGGTCTCGGCGTATAACTTCCAGCTCTCCGCCCGTCTGCTGGCGGACGCCATGGAGTCGTTCCGGGTCCACTGCGTGGAGGGAATTGTCCCCAACGCGGAGAGGATGCGGGAGAATTTGAACAATTCCCTGATGCTGGTGACCTGCCTGACGCCGAAGATCGGCTATGAAAAGGCGGCGGAATGCGCCAAGAAAGCCCTGCACGACGGCACGACGCTGAAAGAGGCCGTCCTCTCCTTAAACCTTCTGACGGCGGAGGAATTCGACGAGACCGTACGGCCGGAGAAGATGGTCTGAGCAATTCAAGGGGAGCCGGTTTCCCTTTGAGGAGCCCCGCCGCCAGCCTGCGGACCATCGCCGCCCTGGGCAGCCGCTGGCGGCTCTGCCGCCTTGCGGGAGCCGTATGCCCCTTGCGGGTAAAGGCGGCGGAAGTACCGGGATGCTTGTGACGCGCCTATCGCCGCAAAAATGATGAAACATTTGCTATAGGACATCGGGCATGTTTGGTAAAAACGGAGAATTTATTATACTACCGAATTAGCGCTTTACTATGCTAAAAAACCGGAGTATACTAAAGTCCATTACCGGGGCGCGGCCCCGCAAGGAGGAACCCCATGGAATTGGATTTGAATATTCTGCGGCCCCAGGAGCGGCTGGCCCTCCAGCTCCGGCTGCTGTACGAGCAGGCGGGCTTCCGGCAGTACCGCATGGGCCGTTTCGAGGAGTACGGCCTCTACCAGCAGAACCGCCGCTTCCTGGCCTCGGACCAGGTCATCACCTTCACGGACCTGGACGGGCGGCTGCTGGCGCTGAAGCCGGACGTGACCCTCTCCATCGCCAAGAACGCCCAGTTCGAGGAGGGGGGCTGCGGGCGCTTCTACTACTCCGAAAAGGTTTACCGCCCCAGCCAGGAAAGCCACACCTTCCGGGAGATCAGCCAGATGGGCCTGGAGTGCGTAGGCAGGGTGGAGGACGAAACCGCCGCCCAGGCGGTATTCCTGGCGGGGCGGAGCCTGGCTTTGACGGGCCGGGATTTCGTGCTGGAGGCCGGGCACATGGGCTTTGTGGCGGGGCTGCTGGACGCGGTGGGCGCGCCGGAGAGCGCCCGGCCCCGCTTGCTGGGCTGTATCCGGGACCGGAGCCTTCACAGGCTGCGCCTGGCGGCGGAGGAGGCGGGCCTGTCCCGCCAGGGGACTGACGCCCTCTGCCGCCTGAACGCCCTGACGGGGGAGTGGGAGGCGGTTTTGAACCAGGCGGAGCCCATCGCCCTGAACGCCGCCATGGGGGCGGCCCTGGAGGAGCTGCGGACGCTGTGCGCCGCGCTGGCGGCCCAGGGACAGGAGCTGCGGCTGGATTTATCCCTGGTAAACGACATGGAGTATTATAACGGCCTGGTGTTCCAGGGCTGCGTGACGGGCCTGCCCCGGGCGGTGCTCAAGGGCGGGCGGTACGACCCCCTGGCGGACCGGTTCCGCCCGGGGGCCAGGGCCATCGGCTTCGCGCTGTACCTGGACGAGCTGGACCGCCTTGCCGGAGCCGCCCCGGAGGAAGGGGAGCGGCCCATGCTGAACGTGGCCCTGCCAAAGGGCCGCCTGGGGGATAAGGTTTACAATCTCTTGGCGGGGGTGGGCTGCGGCTGTCCCGAGGACTACAGCGAGAGCCGGAAGCTGGTGGTGGAGAATCTCGCCGCCGGTATCCGCTATTTCCTGGTAAAGCCCAGCGACGTGGCCATTTATGTGGAGCACGGCGCGGCGGACGTGGGCATCGTGGGCAAGGACATCCTGGCCGAATCCGGGGCCGACGTGTACGAGCTGCTGGATACAGGCCTGGGGAAGTGCCGCATGTGCGTGGCGGGGCCGGAGGACTTCGCCGACGACCCGGGCCGGACCCTCCGGGTGGCGACAAAGTTTGTGAACATCGCCAAAGCCTACTACGCCGCCCGGGGCCGGGATATCGACATCATCAAGCTGAACGGCTCCATCGAGCTGGCCCCGCTTCTGGGCCTCAGCGACGTGATCGTGGACATTGTGGAGACCGGGACCACCCTGCGGGAGAACCATTTGAAGGTGCTGACGGAATTCATGCCCATTTCCGCCCGGTTTGTGGCGAACCGGGCGGCCTTCCGGTTTAAGCGCCGGGAGATTGAAACGCTGCTGGAGAAGTTGTCGGAGGCAATAGAGGCATGATGCGGATTTTAGATTTTGACAGCCTTTCCCCGGAGGCGTTTTTGAACCGGGACATCCAGGCGGAGGAGGATGTGTCCGCTGCCGTGGATGAAATTATCCGGGAGGTCCGGGAGCGGGGCGACGCCGCCCTCCGGGACTGCACCCGCCGCTTTGACGGCGCGGAGCTCCAGGACCTGTGGGTGAGCGCCGAGGAGTTTGACGCCGCCCGGCGGGCGGTGGACCCCGATTTCATGGAGACGCTGAAGGAGGCGGCGGAGAACATCCGGCGCTTCCACGAGCGGCAGAGGCATAACGATTTCATCCTCGCGGACCGCTCCGGCATCGTCATGGGCCAGCGGTGGACCCCCATTGAAAAGGTGGGCATCTGCGTGCCCCGGAGCCCGGAGGCGTTCCCCTCCACGATTCTGATGAACGCCATTCCGGCCCAGATTGCCGGGGTGCAGGATATCGTCATCGTCACGCCTCCCCGGAAGGACGGCACCGTCAGCCCGGAGGCTTTGATGGCGGCGGAGCTGGCAGAGGTGACAGACGTTTTCAAAATCGGCGGGGCCCAGGCCGTGGCGGCCCTGGCCTACGGCACCGCGACCGTGCCCCGGGTGGACAAAATTGTGGGCCCCGGCGGGATTTTTGTGGCCACGGCGAAGCGAAAGGTTTTCGGCCAGGTGGCCATCGACATGATTGCCGGTCCCAGCGAGATTCTGGTGCTGGCGGACGGGAAGACCAACCCCAAATGGGCGGCGGCGGACCTTCTGAGCCAGGCGGAGCACGACCCTTTGTCCTCCGCCGTGCTGGTGACGGACAGCCGGGAACTGGCGAAGGCCGTCCAGGAGGAGGTGGAGGCCCAGCTGGAGGCCCTGCCGAGACGGGAGATTGCCCGGCGGTCCGTCACGGACAACGGAAAGATCATCGTGACCGACAGCCTGGACAAGGCGGTGGAGGCAGTGAACCGCATTGCGCCGGAGCATCTGGAGCTCTGCGTGGAGGACCCCTTCGCCCTGCTGCCCCGCATCAAAAACGCAGGAAGCGTCTTTTTGGGCAGGTTCACCCCGGAAGCCCTGGGGGACTACTTCGCCGGGCCCAACCATACCCTGCCCACCTCCGGCACCGCCCGGTTTTCCAGCCCTCTGGGGGTGGACGATTTTATGAAGCGGTCCAGCTTCCTCTGCTATGACCGTCCGGCGCTGTGCGCCTGCGCGGACCGCATCGCGGACTTCGCCCGGCGGGAGGGGCTGGAGGGCCATGCCCGGTCGGCGCTGAGCCGGAAAGAATCTGAATGAAGGCGGTGGTTTCATGAGCCGGTTTTTATCCCCCGAGGCCCTGCGCTGCGCCCCCTACACCCCCGGCGAGCAGCCCCGGGACCAGCGGTACATCAAGCTGAATACCAACGAAAGCCCCTTCCCGCCCTCGCCCAGGGTGCTGGAGGCCCTGAGCCGGGCGGAGGCGGAGAAGCTCTATCTCTACTCCGATCCCACCTGCGCCGCCCTGAACGAAGCCGTTGCCCGCCGGTACGGCCTGGGTCCGGAGAATGTCATTTCCGGCAACGGCTCCGACGAGATTCTGGCGTTTGCCTTCCGGGCCTTCTGCGGAGAGGGGAAGGGCGCGGCCTTCGCCGACATCACCTACGGCTTTTATGAGGCCCAGGCGGCCCTGTTTGGCCTGGAGGCAAAGCGGGTCCCCCTCCGGGAGGACTTTTCCCTGAACGTGGAGGACTATCTGGACTTCCCCGGCACCGTCGTCATCGCCAACCCCAACGCCCCCACGGGCATGACGGTTTCCGTGTCCGGTATCCGGCGGCTTCTGGAGCGGGACCCGGAGCGGGTGGTCATCGTGGACGAGGCGTACGTGGACTTTGGGGCGGAGAGCTGCGTCCCGCTGGTCCGGGAATATGAAAACCTCCTGGTGACCCAGACCATGTCCAAGAGCCGTTCCCTGGCGGGGGGCCGCATCGGCTTCGCCCTGGGGTCCAGGGAGCTGATTGCGGATTTGAACCGGGTGAAGTACAGCTTCAACCCGTACAGCGTGAACCGCCTGTCCCTGCTGGCGGGAGCCGCCGCCATGGAGGACGGAGAGTATTTCCGCTCCTGCTGCGACGCCGTTCAAAAAACCCGGGCCTGGACCGTGAAGGCGCTGGAAGAGCGGGGCTTTGCGGTCCTCCCTTCCTCGGCAAACTTTGTCTTCGCCAAATCGGACCGCCTCCCCGGCGGGGAGCTGTACCGGAAATTGAAGGAAAACGGGATTCTGGTCCGCTGGTTCGACAAGGACCGGATCCGGGATTTCGTCCGCATCACCATCGGCTCCCGGGAGCAGATGGAGGCGCTGGCAGAGGAAATTGACCGGCTGCTGAGCGTGCTGTAAGGAGGGAAAGGCCATGCGCGACGCAAGCATTCAGCGAACTACCCGGGAGACGCAAATTGAGCTCTCGTTGAACCTGGACGGAACCGGAAAAGGGGAGATTTCCACCGGCTGCGGCTTTTTGGACCACATGCTGGAGCTCTTCGCCCGGCACGGGGACTTCGATCTCTCCATTGCCTGCCGGGGGGATACCCAGGTGGATTACCACCATTCCGTGGAGGATATTGGCATCTGCCTGGGCAAAGCCTTCCAGGAGGCGCTGGGAGACAAGCGGGGGATCGTCCGCTACGGGCAGTTTCTTCTGCCCATGGACGAGACGCTGGTCCTCTGCGCCGTGGACCTCAGCGGCCGGGATTACCTGGGCTGGGCGGTGGACCTGCCCGCCGCCAAAGTGGGGGATTTCGACACGGAACTGGCCAAGGAGTTCTGGCTGGGCTTTGTGCGGAACTGCCCCGGCTCCCTCCATATCCGCCAAATGGCGGGAGAGAATACCCACCACATTCTGGAGGCGGTTTTCAAGGGCATGGGCCGGGCGCTGAAGGAGGCCGTGTCCATAGATCCCCGGCACAGCAGCGAGATTCCCAGCACGAAAGGGGTGCTGTAAGTGACCGCTATCGTGGATTACGGCGTGGGGAACCTGTTTTCCCTGCAGTCCAGCCTCCGCTCCCTGAGCCTGGAGACGGAAGTCACCGGCGATGCGGAGCGCCTCCGGGCGGCGGAGCGGATCATCCTCCCCGGCGTGGGGGCCTTCGGCAACGCCCGGGCCAGGCTGGACGGGGCGGGGCTGGTTCCGGTTTTGCTGGAGGAGGCGGAGAGAAAGCCCCTGCTTGGCATCTGCCTGGGGATGCAGCTGCTGTTTGAGCGGAGCTTTGAGTACGGAGAGTGCCCCGGCCTGGGGCTGATCCCCGGAGAGGTGGCGTTCCTGGGGGAGGATTTGGGGGACAAGACCCTGAAAATCCCCCACATGGGCTGGAACAGCCTGGAGATACTCCGGGACGATCCGCTGTTCAAATATTTTAAAAATGGCGAATATGTTTACTATGTCCACAGCTTCTATGCCCGCGGCTGCCGGGAGGACACTCTGGGAATTTCCCGCTACGGGGACGTTTGCGTTACCGGCGCGGTCCGCCGGGGGAACGTGTGGGGCGCTCAGTTCCACCCGGAAAAATCCGGGGGCGCGGGACTGCGGCTGCTGCGGGCCTTTGCGGAGCTTTGAGAAAGGGGCGGCGTGATGCGAAGAAGGGACCGGGAGGTTACGGATCCCGCAAAAATCCGGGAAATTATAACAAACTGTACTTGCTGCCGCCTGGGGCTGTGCGACGGAGGACGGGCTTATATCGTGCCGCTGAACTTCGGCTTTGCCGAGGAAAAGGGGCGCTATACCTTTTACTTTCACAGCGCGGCGGAGGGGCGGAAAATCCGCCTCATCCGCGAAAGCGGCTGGGCCGCCTTTGAGATGGATGGGGGACACGAAATCGTGGAGCATCCGAACAGCTCCCGGTGCACCGCCCGGTATCAATGCGTTATGGGCGGCGGCCAGGTGACGCTGCTGGAGGACCGGGAGGAGAAGAAGGCGGGCCTTTCCGCCATTATGCTCCACGACACCGGGACGGACCGGTGGGAGTTTGAGGACGCCGTGGTGGACAAAACCGCCGTCTTCCGCCTGGAGGCGGAGGAGCTGACGTGCAAGGTCCATGAATAAGAAGGAGCGATACCATGCAGATTTTCCCAGCCATTGATTTGCGGGGCGGGCAGGTGGTCCGCCTCTACCAGGGGGACTATGACCGGGAGACCGTCTATGGCCGGGACCCCCGGGCTCAGGCCGGGGAGTTCGCCGCCGCCGGGGCCCGGTATCTCCATGTGGTGGACCTGGACGGGGCCCGGGACGGCACCATGGCCAACTTTGACAGCATTGCCGCCATCGCCGAACAGGGCGGGCTTTACATCGAGGTGGGGGGCGGCGTCCGCACGGAGGAGCGCATCCGCCAGTATCTGGACCTGGGGGTGGGCCGGTGCATTTTGGGCACCATTGCCGTGAAGGACTTCGCCTTTACCGCCCGCATGGCCCGGACGTATGGGGACCAAATCGCCGTGGGCGTGGACGCCCGTGACGGGTATGTGGCCGTCAACGGCTGGAAGGAGCTCTCCCGGGAAAAAGGAGTGGACTTCTGCCGCCGCCTCCGGGACGCGGGCGTCAAAACCGTCATCTACACCGACATCAGCCGGGACGGGGCGGGCCGCGGGACGAATTTGGAGCTCTATGAGGAGCTGGTCCGGATTGAGGGGCTGGATATCACCGCCTCCGGCGGCGTGGGCTCCCTGGAGGAGCTGCGGCGGCTGGAGGCCATGGGGGTTCGGGCCGCCATCCTGGGCAAGGCCCTGTATTCCGGGCGGCTGGACCTGTGGACCGTGATTCAGGAGGTGGGGTCGTGTTAGCCAAGCGCATCATTCCCTGCCTGGACGTGCGGGACGGCCGGGTGGTAAAGGGAACCAATTTCGAGGGGCTCCGGGACCTGGCGGACCCGGTGGACCTGGCGCGGTTTTACAACGATTCCGGGGCCGACGAGCTGGTGTTCTACGACATTACCGCCTCCGCCGAGGGCCGGGGGCTGTTTACGGACATCCTCCGCCGGGTGGCCTCTGAAATTTTCATTCCCCTCACCGTGGGGGGCGGCATCCGGACGCTGGAGGATTTTGACCGGGTGCTGAAATGCGGCGCGGACAAGGTCAGCGTCAACTCCGGGGCCATCGCGGACCCCTCCATCATCGCGGCGGCGGCGAAGCGCTACGGGGACCAGTGTGTGGTGCTGAGCATGGACGTGAAACGGGTGGACGGCCAGTTCCGCCTCTTCGCCAAGGGAGGCCGGGAGGACACCGGCATCGACGCCATGGAGTGGGCGGTCCGGGGCGTGGGGGACGGCGCGGGGGAAATCGTGCTGAACTCCATCGACACCGACGGAGTGAAGGGCGGCTTTGACCTGGAGATGCTGGACGAGCTGGTCCGGCGGGTGAGCGTGCCCATCATCGCCAGCGGCGGAGCGGGGAATATGGAGCATTTTGCGGAGCTCTTTACCCATCCCGGCGTGGACGCGGGGCTGGCGGCCTCCATTTTCCACACGAAGCAGGTGGATATCCGGGAGCTGAAACGCTTTCTCCGGGGCAGAGGCGTGGAGATGCGGCTTTGAGAAAAAATTTGGAAAGGAGATTACGGAATGGACAGTGAGATTCGCTGGTGGTTCCCGGGCTTTGAGGCGGGGCTGGCGGCCCTGCCGGAGGAGGAACGGGGGACCCTGCTGAAAAGCTGCGCGGAGAACTGCCTCCAGATGGGGATGCTGGACTTTTACCGGGGCGTGCAGGAGCGGAGCGGCGGCGGCATTGACGCGTTTTTCCAGGCTCTGGGGGAATCGGGCGGGCTGGAAACGGAGATCGTGCGGCCGGGGAAGGAGTTCTGGCTGATTTTCCACCAGTGTACCTGCTCCCTCCACACCCAGGGGTATATCAATTCCTGCCTGCTGTGCGAGTGTTCCCGGCAGAGCGTGCTCTGCATCCTCCGGGAGCTGTGGCCGGATTTGCGCTTTGACGTGGACCCGGAGGGCACCATTTTGAACGGCGCGCAGGACTGCCGGTTCCACATTATAGAGCGGGAGGAGGCGCGGCATGGACTTGAAATTTGACGAGCGGGGCCTGATCCCCGCGATTGTCCAGGACCACTATACCAAGGAGGTCCTGACCCTGGCTTACATGAACGCCGAGAGCCTGGCCATTACCCTTGCCGAGGGGCGGACCTGCTTTTGGAGCCGGAGCCGGGGAGAGCTCTGGCGGAAGGGGGAGACCAGCGGGAACCGCCAGCACGTGGTGTCCGTCACTGCGGACTGCGACGCCGACGCGCTGGTAGTAGAGGTGGTAAAGGACGGTCCCGCCTGCCACACCGGGGCGGAGAGCTGCTTTTTCAACCAGCTCTACCTCTCCAGCGAGCGGAAGCAGTTCAGCTATGAGGGCCTCCAGCGGCTCATCGCCGGGCGGAAGGACAATCCCAAGGAGGGCAGCTACACCACGTACCTTTTTGAAAAAGGGCTGGACAAGATACTCAAGAAGGTGGGGGAGGAATGCACCGAGGTTATCATCGCCGGGCGGAAGGAGGACCGGGAGGAGACGGTCTATGAGATCGCCGACCTGTGCTACCATGTCATGGTGCTGATGGTTCAGATGGGCATTTCCGTGGAGGATATTACCCGGGAGCTGGAGAAGCGCCATGTGGTGGACCATAAGGTCAAGCAGGAGCGGATGCAGTGAAGGGCCTCTTCTGCACCGTCCACACCCACTCCACTATGTGCGACGGGAAGAACACCCTGGCGGAGATGGCCCGGGCGGCCTTTGAGGCCGGGGCGGTCTCCTTCGGGGCCTCCGGCCACAGCCACACCCCCCTGCCGGAGGACCAGGGAGGCGTCCTACCAAAGGACATGTCGGCCTACCGGGCGGAGGTGCTCCGCCTCCGGGAGGCGTATGCCGGACGGATGGACGTGCTGCTGGGCATCGAACTGGACAACTGCGCCGACGTGACGGCGGAGGGCTTTGACTATTGGATCGGAAGCGCCCACCGCATACGGGATGCGGCGGGCGGCTGGCACACGGTGGACTGGGGGGCGGAGGACCTGGAGCGGCGCCTCCGGGAGGATTTCTCCGGTAATTTCCTGATTATGGCAGGGCAATATTATGATGAGGTCCGGCGGATGGCGGAACGAAGGCCCACGATTTTGGGACATGTGGACCTGATCGCAAAGTTCAACGAAGACGGGTACTTTTTTGACGAGTCGGCTCCCGGCTATCAGGCCGCCGCCCTGGCGGCCCTCCATGCTGCGGACCCGAAGGAGACCTTGCTGGAGATCAACACCGGGGCCATGTCCCGGGGCTGGCGGAGCGTTCCCTATCCGGCCCCCTTCCTCCTGCGGGAGTGGCGGGCCATGGGCGGGAAGATTATCCTCACCGCCGACGCCCACAGCGCCGGGACCGTGGTTTACGGCTATGCCCAGGCGGCGGAGGCGGCCCGGGCGGCGGGCTTTCAGCGCTCCACGCTGCTGACCCGTTCGGGCCGGGAGGAGCGGCCCCTTCCCTAAAAATACAAAATAACGCGGGAACTGCCGGTTCTGGCAGCTTCCGCGTTGCTTTTTTTGCGCTTGAACGGAGACTCCCCCCCGCCGTCTTCCACCACGGCGGGGAGAAAGTCCCTGTTGTATTACGATGCGTCCGGTCCGGTCATACCGCCTGGCGCATACCCGATGAGATTGGGCGGGGCTTTCGCCCCAGCCCGGGTCCGCTTCATAGGGCACGCCTCAGGAGGCGTTCACACGGGACAGCTCCTTCATACATCTGGGACAAACGCTCTTACCCTTGAAGACAGTGATGTCCTTGGTGGCGTCGCAGAAAATACAGCTGGGCTTGTACTTTTTGAGTATAACGGACGAACCTTCCACATAGATTTCCAATGCGTCGCGCTCGGCAATGTCCAGGGTGCGCCGCATCTCTATGGGAAGCACAATCCTGCCCAACTCATCCACCTTTCTTACGATTCCAGTTGATTTCACAGCTCTCCTCCTTTCCCATGTCCGCGGTATCTTCCAACAGGTGGTGTAACCTTATCACACAAGGTCGGAGTTTGTCAATTCTTCCCTGGGAAAATTTAAGAAGATGTTCACAATTTGGCGGAAAAAGTAAACAAACGGAGGGAAAATATGGAAATAACGTGGGTCTGGACAGGGATGGTCGTCCTGTCGCTGGTCTTCGGCCTCCTCTCGGGAAACCTGGACGCGGTGGCGAACGCGGCTTTGGAGGGAGCCGGGGCCGCCGTTGAACTGAGCCTTTCCATGGCGGGAGTTCTGTGCCTGTGGAGCGGGGTCATGGAAATTATGAACGCCTGCGGGCTTTCGGCAGGGCTGGCGCGGCTGTTCCGGCCCGTTCTCCGGCGGCTGCTGCCGAACGCCAGCCGCGATGCGGAAACGCTGTCGGCAGTGTCCGCCAATGTCTCGGCCAACCTCCTGGGGCTTGGCAACGCGGCTACCCCCCTGGGCATCCGGGCCGCCCGGAGGATGGCCCGGGGCTGCGGCGGAACGGCCAGCGACGAGCTGTGCCTGCTGGTGGTGCTGAACACCGCCTCCATTCAGCTAATTCCGGCCACCATTGCCTCGGTCCGGTCCGCCGCCGGATGCAAAACGCCTTTTGACATTCTGCCGGCGGTATGGATGGCGTCGGCGCTGTCGGTGACGGCGGGCCTGTTGGCGGCGGGGCTGCTGTCCCGGGGGAGGAAGCGGTTATGAACCTCAGTTCACTGGTGATCCCCTTGCTGCTGTCGGCGGTGGCGGTATACGGCCTGGGGAAACGGGTGGACGTGTACGCCGCCCTGACCCATGGGGCGGAGGAGGGGCTGTCCGTGCTGCTGCGGATTGTCCCGGCCCTGGTGGGCCTTCTGACGGCGGTAAGCATGTTCCGGGCCTCTGGAGCTATGGAATGGCTGTCCGGGCTGTTTGCCCCGGCGCTGGATTTGCTGGGCATTCCGCCGGAGACTGCGCCGCTGATGCTGGTCCGTCCCATATCCGGAAACGGGGCCTTAGCGGTGGCCAGCGACCTGATGGCAGCTCACGGGCCGGACAGCTATGTGGGCCGGGTGGCGGCGGTGATGCTGGGCAGTACGGAGACCACGTTTTATACCATCGCCGTGTATTTCGGCTCTGCCGGGATTACGAGGACCCGCCATACCGTGCCTGCCGCCCTGGCGGCGGATCTGACAGGCTTCGCAACGGCGGCGCTGGCGGTGCGGCTGTTCTTTGGAGGCGGATGAGGGGAGGAAAGCGCCGGGGCCCGCCCCTTTGGAAGAATCCGCCGCCTGCGGATTTTCAAGGGGGATACTATTATATATAATAGATCTCTTGGGAAAGGGGCAAACAGAGGCAAATACATAGGGACTGAATGAGAGAAGGACTACCTGTGCAGGCAGTCCTTTTCCCATGAATAAAATGGAAAGATAAAGTAGGCCAAAAAGGGGTGCGGACGAAAACCTAGACAAACTGAGGCGGAGGTATCCGCATGTATAGCTATAAGAAACGCAAGTTATCAGGAATTTCCAGCAATCAGGAAACCAGTCAGAAAAGGCGATTCTGGCTGGTCACTGTAAGAGCCTGTTTAAAATCTATCAAAATGCCGTCTCAGTCCATCTCTTTCCGCTGGGACTGCGTTGATTTGACTTGAAATCCGTCAGGATTCCTGCGTCAAATCGCCTTGCCCAGCAAAAAAATCTGAGCTGATCCGGCATTCCGCCAGATATTAAACAGGCTCTAAGGAAAAATTCCTGATTACATTTCTGATTTTTTGCGCTCATGGTAATCCGCTCAATTCCCATATTTCCTAATTACATAGTATCTGCGATAATAGTATAGACGGGCGCTTATGTCCGTCCAAATACCACTATCAGAAGGAGGGATACCATGAAAGTACAGGCATTGATTGACCAGGTGCTGGATGAAGCGATGCGGCTTGGGCAAAAGCCACATGGTGCTTACAAAAGCTATTGGACGGTTATAACCCGATCACCACATTCTTCCGGGAAAAGGGATTGGAGGGCTACTCCCCTGAAGTTATCCAGGAGTACATTGATTGGGAAACAGAGAAGTACCAGACCGGAGAGATCAAACGCGAACGGCATTCTATGCTTACAACGGCGGCGAGGAGGGTCGCTCATTTCGCGCGCACCGGCACTTACCTCTGAAATGTACCCAAAAGGAGATCACGGTACGAACTGGATGCTTACTACACAGGGCTTAAGGATGAATTCCTTGCCAGCGGTGATTTTCACCCGAACACAGTGGGCGACTTGGAGTGGGTGGTGAGGAGGTACTTCCATTGGCTCCAAGGGCAAAAGTTTGCGGACATCCGGCAGGTGGATCAAGAAACCATCCAGAAATATCTCCACAGCTGCATGGAAAAAATGAAGCCAACTTCCGTGTACAACATCCATCTTTACTTGCGGAAACTCTACCGCTTTCTGTGGGAGCGCGGCTATACGGAGAGTTCCTATGAGACTTTCTTTGCTTTCAAAATCCGCCGTGAAAGCAAGCTGTTCCCTGCGGCGGAAGATGAAACGGTAGATGCCATCCTGAGTGTGATAGACACACAGACAGCTACCGGGAAGCGTGACTATGCCATCATCCTTTTGGGCTATGTCCTCGGAATGCGATCCGTTGACATCGCAAGGCTCAGGCTCTCCAAAATCCTCCGGTCAAAAGGAGGACTTGTTTTGTCCAGAAGAAAACAGGTGAGACCGTTGTGCTTCCTCTGACTATGGATGTTGGCGAGGCGCTGCGTGACTATATCCCGAACGGGAGACCCAGAACGGATTACGAACAGGTCTTTCTCCGTGCGCTCCCTCCATTCCGGTCGTTCAAAGCCCCCTGCTGCATCAACGACCAGTTGCGCCGCCTTGGCTCGCCAAGAAATAACTTCCGTCCTCGCGCTGATAAAGTTTTTCCCATGGAAAAACCTCCTCCAAAGAGAAAGCGTCGTCTCCCTCACGGGAGGCGTGGATTGAAATGTGATACGCCCTCCCAGTCTTTTTTGAGAGTAATGGCGGTGTGCCGGACATACCAGGCGTAGATGTTCAAAAGCGCCTCCGCGTCCCCTGCGGCTGCGGTGCGGATCATGATTTCCATAGAGGGGGCCCCCTTTCAGGACCCTATCATAACACGGACTGCTCCGGGAGGCAAGGGCGAAGCCCCCCTACAGGATATTTTTAATACTGAATTCCTCCATTTCCGCCAGCAGCCGCAGCTGGTCCTGAAGGTCCGCCAGCTCCGCCCGGAGCTCGCTGTCCTCCCGGCTTTCCGCGAAGGCCAGCGCCCGGTGGTACATGGCCTCCGCGCCGTCCACGGCGTCATGGCTTGTGACGATGTGGAGATAGGTCTGCCGGGCCGACCAGGCGGCGTAGCCCTCCCGGATGGCGGCGGCGGCGCCCTCCCAGTCTCCCGCCTGGGCCAGGCGGTCCGCCTGTTCCGCCTGCTCCTGCCAGCGGGCGGTGCAGGCGGCCATGGCGGCGCTGTTCCAGAGGCAGAAAGCCAGAATCGCCGCCAGCAGGGCGGCGGGGACAAGCAAGCCCTTTTTCACGGCGCTTCCTCCTTTTTCACGCAGGTTATATGCCCTTTCTCGTCCACCGTCAGCAAGAACGCCTCCCGGTGGGAGGCCAGCCCCTCCTTTTGCAGAGCTTCCCGGAGCCAGGACTCGTCCAGCCCCTGGGCGCTCAGGTTCCGCCGGAGAAGTCGGCCGTCGTTCACCAGAATCACCGGCAGGGTCACGTCTTCCTCCGTTTCCAAGCCCAGCTGCTCCGCCGAGGGGGGCTGGCGCCGGGCCCAGGGGAGGACGGAGAGGCGGCCGGAGTTTTCCAGCACGGCGTACTTGACCTCCTCCACTCCGGTAAGCCCCTGGCCCCGCAGCTCCTCCAGGAGCTCGTCCAGGGTATAGCGGTTTTTCCGCATGGCCTCCTGCTGAAGGACCCCCTCCCGGATGAGAACGGAGGGCGCGCCGCAGGCCAGGCGGCGGAAGCGGAGGCTGGCCAGGGACAGCTGGCTCAAAAGCATGGACAGGGACAGCAGGGTCAAAATGGGAATGATCCCCGCCAGAAGGGGAATGCCGAAATCCTGCATGGGCACGGTGGCCAGGTCCGAAATCATCATGGTCAGCACCAGCTCGCCGGGCTCCAGCTCGCCGATCTGCCGCTTGCCCATAAGGCGCAGGCCGGTCATGATGAGAAAATAGAGGATGACGGTGCGGGCAAAGGCGGTCATCATAGGCGCTCCCTCCCGTGGAAGTGGTTTTCAGGAGTATCTGCCGTTTCCGGGCCGAATATTCCGGGGCAGGGAAAGGAATGCCCGCCTGGAGAGGCGGAAAACAGGCTCCGCCCAAGGGCGGGGCCTGTAAAAATCTCCGAATCTCCCGGGGCGGAGCCGGGAACGCTTGTTCGGTTTACGGCTTGTGTTTTCGCGGCGGCCGTGCTAAAATGGGGCTGTTCTCTAAAATTTTCAAAAACGCGCCGGAGGGCGCGGGGAGGTCCATATGCTGCCCACCACACGCTTGAAAAATCTTTACGCCGGTCCCCTGCCGCCTATGGCGCTGACGGACTACGAGTCCATGAGCAAGTTTTTAAACCAGGGGGCCCAGCGGTGCAAGGTCTCCGGGCGGAACTTCGATTTGTTCCTGGACTGGATCATCCATGCCCTGACCATGAGCCTTACCTCCGACAGCGCCTCCCGGATTTTCCTGCCCAAGACGAAGACGGGACCCTTTGTCCTCGACGATCTGATTCCCCTTTCCGGCCTTCCCCCGGCGGGGGAGAAGCGGGTAAAGCTCAACGAGTGCGGCCTCATCGCCCCGGTGTGGAACAACGGCGCGCTGGAGTCCGCCCTGGAATCCCTGTATGACAGCGGCTTTGCCGGACCGGATGTGGAACAGCCCTTCGGCGGGGCCTATTTCCCGGAGTTCCGGCTGGCGGTAATCGACTCCCCGGCAGATGTAGATATTCCCAACGTCCTGCGGGTGTGGAGCCGGGGTAGCGTCGTTCTGCCCGTCTATCCCCTGAAGGATTTGGAGCCTTTGCTGAATACCGACGGGGAGACGTGGTACATCCAGCATGAGGGGCTGGAGCGGGAAGAGCCCGTCCAGGAGCCCCGGATGGCGGCGCTGTACAACTGCGGTCTCCGCCGCTACTGCGGCAGAAACTAAGGGACCACTGATTAATAAGCGAAATCAAGGACAAAAGCAGGCAACAAGTAAAAAATATGTTAAATGCCGCAGGCGTTCCGGTGAAGCTCTAAAAAAGCCCCCGCCTGGAGCAGCGCGCTCCCGGCGGGGATTTCTTTATTCCTCTCTGGGGGACAGAATGACCGCCGCCACGGCGCAGAGGATGCCGCCCACAGCGAAAACCCACCACGCCGTCTTCCACAAATCCAGGGATAGTCCCAAACCCACATAAACCGCCGTGGCCAGCAGCATGACGACGGCGCAGACCTTTCCAATGAGATCGTTGCGCCGCTTGGCTTCCGGGGAGGGGTCGTTCTCCCGGTTGTATTTAGCAATATCATATTTGTCGTGCTGGATGCCGCCATAGATAAAGGACCACACCGCCCCGGCGACAATCGCCAGGAAACAGGCCATGGCATAGGACTCGTAAGGTTCCCTCTCCGGAAACGCGGAGAAAAACAGCATCAGAAGTACAACGGCAAACAAAACCGCGCCCACGCCCCCGGCAATATGCCAGACAAATTTCCGCTGAAAGGCGTCCTTCTGCTCTTCGGTATAGAAATCCGTAATGACAGGGTTTTTCCTGCAAAAGGTCTCGTGCTCGATGCCGGAGACAACCAGCACCACCACGCATACCGTGACGACAAGCAGCAGCGCCGCGCCCGCCAGCGCCTCCGGCAGGCCCGCCGCCTCCAGCAGGCCGCACACGCCTGTCCCGGCGATGATTGCGGCCACGGCCAGGGAAATTCTCCAGGCAAAGCGGGTCATAAAGCGGTCATATTTCGCCGTGTCGGCGGTGCGGCTGGCCTCCACGCTGCCCCGGAGGAGCGTGTCCAGATTGACGCCGTACAAGTCGCAGATGCGCAGCAGGGTGTCCATCTCGGGGAAGCTCTGGCCGCCCTCCCACTTGCTGACGGACTGGCGGGACACGTCCAGCTGCTCCGCCAGCTGCTCTTGGGTGACTTCGGCCTGGGCCCGGAGGAATTGCAGGTTTTCGGAAAATGACATAGGGTAGCCTCCTTAAATTTGGTGCCTTCATTCTGCCAGGGCGGCGGGCGCAAGGCCAGGGATTTCGTGTTGCGTTTGGGGAAATCCGTGTAAACTTTGGGTTGCGCCCCCCCATTTTAACAGATTTTGGAGGTATGGGCAAGGTTTCCGATTGTCTTCCCGGCGGAAACCCGCTATAATGAGACCATCCAAAATCGACATGCGGGAGGTAGGGACTCATGAAGCTGGCGACGGCGGCACAGATGCGGGAGCTGGACAGGAAGGCCATCGAGGAGCGACATATCCCCTCCATCGACCTGATGGAGCGGGCGGCGGCGGAGGTGGCCCAGGCGGCGCTGGACCTTTTGCCGGACAAACCCTCAAAATGCCGGGCGGCGGTGTTCTGCGGCCCGGGGAACAACGGCGGGGACGGCGCCGGCGCGGCAAGGCTTCTCTTTTTGATGGGCCTCAAGGTCCGGGTTTTCCTGGCGGGGGACTATGACCGCCTCACCCCCGACGCTATGGAGGAGGCGGGCCGCCTCAGCGAGTGCGGCGTGGAGCTGGAGCCCTTCGACCCGGAGGACAGGTCTCAGGCCGCCTGGGCCCGGAGCTGCCACGTTGTTATCGACGCGCTTTTTGGCGTGGGCCTCTCCCGGGAAATCGCCCCGGATTCCAAATTCGCCGCCGCCATCAGCCTCATCAACTCCTGCAAGGGGGCCGTAATCGCCGCCGACATCCCCAGCGGCGTGGAGGCGGACACAGGACGGGTCCTGGGCCGGGCGGTGAAGGCCCGCCGGACCGTCACCTTCTCCCTGCCCAAAATCGGCCAGGCTGCGGGGGAGGGAGCCGTCCTCTCCGGAAGGGTGTCCGTCCATGACATCGGCATTCCTGCCGCCCTGGTCCGTGAGGTCCCCTGCCCGGTCCAGACGGTGGAGGCAGACTTCGCCAAAGCGGCCCTTCCGCCCCGGAAGGCGGACGGCCACAAGGGGGATTTCGGCAAGGTCCTTGTGGTGGGCGGAGCCGTGGGCTACACCGGAGCGCCGTATCTCACGGCTTCGGCGGCGGTGCGGTCCGGCTGCGGGCTGGTGTATTTGGGCGTGCCGGAGAGCATCTGGGAAATCGAGACGGTGCGCTGCGTCTCCGCCATGCCCTTCCCCCTGGAGGACCGCCGGGGCGCGCTGAGCCGGAAGGCCGCTTCCGCCCTGCTGGAGCGGCTGGCGGACTGCGGTGTGCTGGCCATCGGCCCGGGACTGGGCCGGAGCGAATCCACCCGGCAGCTGGTGCTGGAGGTTCTCCAGAAAACGGAAAAGCCGGTGGTCCTGGACGCCGACGGCATAAACGCGCTGGAGGGACATATAGATATCTTGGACCAGCGCCGGGGGCGGGTCACCATCCTGACCCCTCACGGCGGGGAGTTCGCCCGGATCGGCGGGAATCCCGCCGGGGACCCGGTGGGCGCGGCCCGGGCCTTTGCCAAAGAGCACGGCTGCGTTCTGGTGCTGAAGGGCCACCGGACCGTCACCGCCGGACCCCAGGGCAACGTGCTGGTGAACACCACTGGGAACTCCGGCCTTGCCAAGGGCGGCAGCGGCGACGTGCTGACGGGCCTGACCGCCTCTCTGCTTGCCCAGGGGGCCTCCCCGGTGATGGCGGCGGCGGGGGCCGCGTGGATTCACGGCCGGGCCGGGGACTTGGCGGCGGCGGAGCTGACGGAGTACTGCGTAACGCCGGAAGAGCTTATCGCCGCCTTCCCCAGAGTGTTTTCCGAGCTTCAGGGAGATTGAACATAAGGGAGGTTTTCCGGTGCGCCTTTGGAAGTGCGTACCAATGATGACCCTTCTTCTGCTGCTGTCCGGCTGCGGCGGCGGAGGCGGAGAGGAAACCCCGGCGGCGGACCTGCGGGACCGCTACCACGACATGGCGGGCTGCACCATGGAGGCGGCGGTCTCCTGCGATCAGGAGGGCCTGGCCTGGGAGGCGGAGCTCCGCTGCGACTACGTCCCCGGCGGGGAGAGCATGGTGGAGGTCCTGGCCCCGGAGGCCGTCGCCGGAGTGCGGGCCGTACTTCGCGACACGGACTGGCGGCTGGAGTACGGGGAGGCCAGCCTCAACGCCGGGACCCTCAGCGAAGAGGAGATCAGCCCCGCCGCCTGCCTTCCCCGGCTGATGAGCGCCCTGCGGGACGGCTGGCTGCTGGAGGAAAACGAGGAGGAGTGGAATGGCCGGCCCTGCCTCCGCCTTACGGTGGACCAGACGGGGGTGAAGGACGGGAAAATCCTCTCCACCGTCTGGCTGGACCTGGAGGCCGGGACCCCGGTCCGGGGAGAAATCGCCGTGGATGGGGAAATCATTTTGACGGCGGACTTTACGAGCTTCTCTTTTTATGATATAATGCCGGAAAGCGGCGCTTGACGCTTCTGGCCGCTCCGCACGGCCCGCCCCCCTGCCGCATAGGATGACGTGGGGCGAGGACGCCGGAATTGATCCCCCTCATGTTCCCGGCGCAAGATTGCCGGAGGGGGCGTATAAATTCCGAATCTGCGTGGGAGAATGAAAGTGGCCTCACCGGGGAGGGAAACCCTTCCTCCCCGATGGCGGGTACTTCTTTCGGCGGAGTGTGAACTTTGTGGATACGAGTGTCAAGCGCGGCGATATTTACTATGCCGATCTCTCCCCGGTGGTGGGCAGCGAGCAGGGCGGCGTCCGGCCCGTTCTGATCATTCAGAACGACACCGGCAACCGCTACAGTCCCACCGTGATCGCGGCGGCCATTACTTCCCAGACCGGGAAGACCCGGCTGCCCACACATATCGACCTTCCCGTGGACCAGAGCTGCGGCCTGAGCCGGGATTCCGTCGTCCTGCTGGAGCAGGTGCGGACCCTGGACAAAAAGCGGCTGCGGGAGCGCATGGGCCATGTGGAGGAAACCGTGATGAACAAGGTGGACACGGCGATCGCGGTCAGCTTCGGACTGCCCCACGACCAGTTGGTTTGAGGTTCCCTCCCGGCGGAGGCCGGTTCTCCGCCGGGAGGCGTACAGAGGAGGTACATATGAAAAAAGACAGATGGCTGCTGCGCTGCGCTTTGCTGCTGGCCCTCAGCGCCGCCCTGATGAGTACCGCGTCCCTGGCGGCGGAGGCCGGGTCCGGCGAGGACCCCCTGGTGGCCCTGAGCTATTTGAACGACACCTTTTTCAACAATATCATGCAGCGGGTGGACCAGAAGATCGCCCAGCGGACGGGACAGGCCCTTCCCGGGGAAACTTCCTCCAGCGCCGCCTCCTTCACAGTGGTAACCCTTGGCAGCGGGCAGACCCTCAATGGCGGCGTGGGCTGCGAGGTCATGCTGCGGGTGGGCAGCGCCGTCTGCGTCGCTCCCTCGAATCCGGGTCTCATCGACGAGACCACCGCCGCCACGCTGGCCGACGGCGCCTCCCTGGTTCAAAACCACCTGTACATGATGACCGTCGAGGGCCGGGGCGTCCGGGCAACCTCCGCCACCACCAAGGTCCTGGCCCGGGGAAGCTACACCGTCTTTTGATCCCCTACGCCCATAAAGCCGCATACCCGGGCCCGCCCGCGCATAGGATAGCGCAGGCGGGCCTTTATTCTACCTTGGCGGGAGGTACGGCGGATATGGACAAATTCCCCTTATTGCTGGACGGCGGGCCCGCCGGGGAGCTGGCTGCGGAACAGGAGGGACTCTACACCTGCTTTTCCGCCCGCTGCCCCCTGCCGGACGGCCTCTGGTGCGCCTGGGCCGTGGGGGATCGGGGGGAGCTGCGGCTGGGAGTGCTGGAGCCGGAGGGAACCCAGGGAGCCATCCGCCGCCGCTTTTCCAGACAGCTGACCGCTCCCCTGGGCCGTCTTCTCCGGGGAGAGGTCCGCCAGGCGGGGGCAAAGGAAGCGGAAATCTGGGAATCCGCCCCCGCTCCGGACCAGCTGTTCCGGGCCTCCTGGCTCCGCCAGCGGCTGAAAGGGGCCCAGGGCGCCCGGGTCCGCCAGGCGGGGAAAAAGCGGTATCTGGCCCTGCCTTACGACAGGGGAAGGCCCTTCCCCCTGACCACCTTGTTCTGCTTCGCCCGCCTTCGAAAGATCGGGGAGGAGGACTACGTGGTCTACGCCTTCGACGACCAGGACCGCCCGGTTTTTTGAAAGTTTACATTCACTGCTTGGACCATCGTTTTTGAATTTCCAAAAACAGGGAAAAAATTTTCGAAAAAATTTGACGCAAACCTATCTATTTCAAAATTCCCGTGATATAATACAGCCGAACGTTCCCGGGACATCTCCGCAAACGCCTTGGGAAGTACCAAAGGTGCCCGTAGGTACGGACGCGGGCCGCCGGAAAACCGGCGGAGGAACAGGAGGTCCTTTATGAAATGCCCCTATTGCGGCTTTAACGAGAGCAAGGTCATCGACTCCCGCCCGGCCGATGAAAACAACAGCATCCGCCGCCGCAGAGAATGCCTTTCCTGCGCCCGGCGCTTCACCACCTATGAGACGGTGGAGAGCCTCCCCCTGGTGGTGGTGAAAAAGGACGGCAGCCGCCAGAGCTTTGACCGGGAAAAGGTCCTGGGCGGCATGATCCGGGCCTGTGAGAAGCGGCCTGTCCCCCTGGCGCGGCTGGAAAAAGTGGCTGCGGAAATCGGGCAGGAGCTTCAAAACTCCATGGAGCGGGAGATCAGCACGGAGGTCATCGGCGAGCGGGTTATGGAAAACCTGCGGACCATCGACCAGGTGGCCTATGTCCGCTTCGCCTCCGTCTACCGGCAGTTTAAGGACATCGACAGCTTCATGGAGGAGCTGACGAAGCTGCTGGCGGAACAGAACCAGCGCTGAGAGCGCACGGCCCGCAGGAAAAAATCCGGCGGGCCGCGCGTTTTTTCCTTTGCAAAGGCGGGAAACTTTGCTATACTATACTCTTAGATTGGAGGGCGGCTATGCTGTATCAGATTCTCGCCGTGGGCGACGTGGTGGGGGAGCCGGGGCTCCGCCACCTGGAAAAGGTCCTGCGGCCCCTGCAAAAGCTCAAGGGCGTCTCCTTCACCGTGGTCAACGGGGAAAACGCCTCCGGCGTGGGCCTCACCCGGGACCAGGCGGAGCGCATCCGAAACGCCGGGGCCGACGCGGTGACCCTGGGAAACCACGCCTTCGGCAAGGCGCAGATTGGGAATCTTCTGGAGGACGCGGCCTGGCTTCTCCGTCCCGCCAACTACACCGGGCGGGCCCCGGGCCGCGGCTGCGGGATATTCGACCTGGGGAGCGTGCGCATCCGGGTCATAAACCTCATTGGCCGCTGCGGCCTGGCCTGGGGGGCGGACAACCCCTTTCCCCTGGCGGAGAAGCTGCTGGAGAAGGGAGAGGCGGACTTCACCCTGGTGGACTTCCACGCCGAGGCCACCAGCGAAAAGCTGGCCATGGCCTATTACCTGGACGGGCGGGTCTCCGCCCTCTGGGGCACCCACACCCATGTCCCCACCGCCGACGAGGGGGTCTTCCCCAAGGGGACGGGCTATATCACGGACCTGGGCATGACCGGGCCCATTGAGTCGGTGCTGGGCATCGAGCCCCGGCAGTCGGTGGAGGGGTTTCTCGGGGGCCTTCCGGGGCGGTACAGGCACCCGGAGGGGCCCTGCAAAATGCAGGGCGCCGTGTTCACCCTGGACAGCGCCACAGGGCTCTGCACCGCCGCAGAGCGGATTGACATCCGGTAACGCCGGAAACAAAGAGAGGGATTTTCAGCCATGTCTATTGAGAGAGTAAAATCGTATTTTCACCAGTTCGGCATGGAGGACCGCATCCGGGAGTTTGCGGTCTCCTCTGCCACGGTGGAGCTGGCGGCGGTGGCCGTCGGCGTGGAGGGCGCGCGGATCGCCAAGAGCCTCAGCTTTAAAGTGGAGGACAAGCCCATTATCATCGTGGCCGCCGGGGACGCGAAAATCGACAACGGCAAATACAAGGCCCAGTTCCATACCAAGGCCAAAATGCTCACCCATGAGGAGGCCCACAGCCTTATCGGCCACGACGTGGGGGGCGTGTGCCCCTTCACCCTGCCGGAGGACGCAGCGGTCTATCTGGATGTGTCCTTAAAGCGGTTTGAGACCGTTTTCCCCGCTGCGGGCAGCGCCAGCAGCGCCATTGAGCTGACCTGCGGAGAGCTGGAGAAATACTCCTCCAATTTTACGCAGTGGGTGGACGTCTGCAAAGCCTGGCAGGCAGACGGCTGACGCCGGGGAGGCGCGGCTATGCTGAAATTCATTCACGCGGCGGACTTCCATCTGGACAGCGCCTTTTCCTCCCTGCCCGCCGGACGGGCGGCGGAGCGGCGGCGGGAGAGCCGGGAGCTTCCCTTCCGGCTGGCGGACTATGTAAACGCCCACGGCGTGCAGCTGGTGCTGCTGGCCGGGGACCTTTTCGACAGCTCCGTCCCCTACCGGGAGACCGGCGAGGCCCTGGCCCAGGCCCTGGGCCGCATGAACGCCCAGGTGGCCGCCGCTCCGGGGAATCACGACTGGTACGGCCCCGGCAGTCCCTGGCTGACGGTGGACTGGCCGGAAAACGTCCATATTTTTCAAAAGAGCGCCATGGACTCCATGGATTTTCCGGAGCTGGGCGTAACCGTCCACGGCGCGGCCTTCACCTCCCCGGAACAGGGAACCAGCCTTCTTGCGGGCTTTCGCCCGCCGGAGGATGGGCGGGTCCACCTGGGCCTGCTCCACGGGGAAATCGACCCTTCGGAGGACCGCTACAACCCCATCCGCAGGGAGGAAATCGCCGCCAGCGGCCTTGCCTACCTGGCCTTGGGACATATCCACAAGCGGGGCGAGCCAAAGCTGTACGGCTCCACCCTCTGCGCCTGGCCCGGCTGCATCGAGGGGCGGGGCTTTGACGAGCTGGGGCAAAAGGGCTTTTACGAGGGCATTATCGATGGCGGAAGGGTCTCCTTGACTTTCGTGCCCTTCGCCCGGCGGCGGTATGAGATTTTGGAGGTAGACGTGACGGGCCGCTCTCCCCGGGAGGCCGTGGAGGCCGCCCTGCCCGGCGGCACGGAGGAGAGCCTTTACCGCATTTTCCTCACCGGCGAAACCGGGGAGGGCGGCGCGGACGCAAAAGCCCTGGAAACGGCCCTGGCCGGGCGGTTTTACGCCCTGGAGATCCGGGACCGCACCCGGGTGGCGGAGGACGTCTGGACCCGGGCCGGGGAGGACTCCCTGCGGGGACTGTTCCTTCGGGAGCTCCGGGCGAAGTGGGACGCCGCCGGGGACGAGGCGGAGCGGGAGGCCATTACCCAGGCGGTGCGCTTCGGCCTGGCGGCCCTGGACCACCGAGACCTGGGCTGAGGCGGGCTTCAAACCGGACGAAGCGGCCTCCTTTGAAGGCAGGCCCGGAGAGACCCCGGCCAGGCGGCCCGGTCTGGAAGAAACGTATCGGAGAACGGAAGAAGCGGGCGTGTCCAGGAAGGACACGCCCGCTTCTTTCATACAGGCTATGCAGGAACGGCGCTCAGAAGCACTTGCGGTAAATGGCTTCCTCGCTCTCCAGGTCGAAGGGATAGTAGGCGTTGGTCATCAGGCGCTGCTGGTTGGCCTCCACGCTCTGGGGGAACTTCTTGAAGTCCTCCTCGGTGAAGCCACAGTCCCGCAGGGGCCGCAGGGGCAGGATGCGCTGGAGCAGGGCGTTCATCTCGGGGATGGCGTTCTTGGCCTCGCAGCCCAGGATGCGGGCCACCAGCTCCTTGAAGCGCATGATCTCGCCGTCGGGGTTCTTCTCGTCATAGTAGTCCATGATGGCGCCGAAGAGCATATAGTTGCTCTCGCCGTGGGCCACGTGATAGGTGCCGCCCAGGGGGAAGCTCATGCCGTGGACAGGGCCGCAGCCCGCCTTCAGGAAGGCGATGCCCGCGTAGAAAGAAGCGGTCACGAACTCGTCCAGATACTCGAACCGGGCGTCCTGGCCCTTCTCGTCGATGAGCTTGAAGCCCTTGAGGATCATGTCCATGGCCTTCTCGGAGAAGAGCTCGCTGGTCATGGTCTTGCGGTGGGGGCTCAGGAAGGACTCGGTGGCGTGCACCAGCGCGTCGATGGCGGAGCAGGCGAAGGGCTTGTAGGGCAGGGTCTTGATGAGGTCGGGAATCAGGCAGACCTTGTTGGGGATGATGTCGTCGGACACCAGGCCCAGCTTGGTCTCGCCGCCGGTCAGCACGCCGTCCTTTTCGTCCTTGACGATGGCGACGGAAATGTTGGTGCACTCGGAGCCCGTGCCGCAGGTGGTGGGGATGGCGATGACGTCCTTCTCGTGCTGGACGGGGAAGCGCTTGAAGTACAGGTTGTGCACGGTGTCGGGGCGCTTGCAGCCCAGCAGCTTGCAAAGGTCCATGATGGCGCCGCCGCCCACGGCGATGACCCGGTCATAGCTCTCGTAGGGGATGGCGTCGTACATGGTCTGGATCATGGCCTCGGAGGGCTCGCCCGCGCCGAACTTCTCCTGGAAGACATACTGGCACTTGAGACCCAGGTCCTTCATGAAGGGGGTGTAGATGAACTCGTTGGTCAGCACCACGTCCCGCTCGCCCAGCTTGAACTCCTCCGCCATGGCGGCGAAGGTATCGAACTTGTACACGGTGGGGGCAAAGATGATCTCCCGCTTATCGGCCATCAG
>CAJUBX010000016.1 GCA_910585165.1 uncultured Oscillibacter sp.
TAAAACTACAAAATTTCTTCGGCGTTTTCTTACAATTTCAGATTGGCGTTGACAGTCGTAAGCGGTGAGGAGGAGGATAGGAATCTTCTCCGGATATTTTTCCCGGATCAGCCGGGCGGTCTCCAGCCCGTTCAGATTGGGCATTTTCCAGTCCAGCAGGATCAGGTCGTAGGGACGGCCCGCTTCCCGGGCGGCCCGCATCATCTCGATGGCGGCCTGCCCGTCGGTGGAGTAATCCGTCGCAACTCCGGTCTGCTCCATGGTCCGGGCAATGCTCCGGCAGACCTCCTCCTCGTCGTCCGCCACAATCATCCGCTTCACCTTGTGCTCCTGCCAGAACCGGGGGTCGTCCTCCTGCTCCTGGATGTACAGTTCCAGCTCCACGATAAAGGTGCTTCCCTTTCCCAGCTCGCTCTCCACCTTGATGACGCCGCCCATCATATCCACCAGGCTCTTGGTAATGGCCATGCCCAGGCCCGTCCCCTGAATCTGCCTTATGGCGGAACTCTCCTCCCGGGTAAAGGGATCGAAAATAATTTTCTGGTACTCCCGGCTCATGCCCATGCCGTTGTCGCTGACGGTAAAACGGATACGGCTGTACTCCTCCATTACCTGGGGCAGCTCCTCCACCCGCATCTCAATCCGTCCGCCCTCCGGGGTGTACTTCACCGCGTTGGACAAAAGGTTGATCAAGACCTGGTTAATGCGCAGCTTGTCGCCCTGGAAGTGCTCATAGGCCAGAGAGGAGACAAAAATCTCAAACTCCTGCCGCTTTGCCTTGGCCTGAGGACGGATGATGGTGTTGATTTCATCAATGACTTCCGCTACGTTCAGCTCGGAGAGGTTCAGCGAGGCGCTGCCGCTTTCGATCTTGTTCATGTCCAGCACATCATTAATTAGACCCAGAAGATGCTGGCTGGCGGCTTCGATCCGCTTGGTGTACTCCAACACCACCTCCGGGTTGTCCGGTTCCTCCCGCAGAAGGGCGACAAACCCAATGATGGCGTTCATAGGGGTGCGGATATCGTGGCTGACGCTGCTGAGGAAGGAGCTTTTGGCGTTGTTGGCCACCTCGGCCAGATTCAGCGCCTCCGACAGGTTGTCCTGGGCTTTCCGCTCCCGGGTCCGGTCAGAAATATAGACGACGATCCGGTTTTCCTCCTGGACCGACGTGCAGTAGACGCCCACCCGGAAGGACTTGTGCTCCCTCGTTATGGGATTGATCCACTGGGTTTCCAGATAGTCCAGCGCCTCTCCCGGCACCATCCGGCGCAGGTCCTTCAGGTCAATTTTGTCCCCGGAGGAAAATTCGCTGTTGTGATACTTCCGCAGGTCCGCCTTCAACTGCTCCACGGACACGCCCAGCACCCGTTCCACATTGGGGCTGGCGTATTCCATCCGATCCTCCGCCAGGTCGAACATCATGTAGACGTCATCGGTGTTGTTGGCCAGATAGGTGGAGAAAATGTTGAAAAGCTCCTCCTGATACCGAATTTCCCGGTCCTTCTGGGCAATGTCTCTCTGGGTGCGCCAAATCAGGATGACGAAGATGCCGGAAACCACCAGCACCAGCACCAGAATCAACAGCGCCAGCTGGGACTGGAGCAGGATGGCGTCCGTCTCCTCCGTAATGGCGGCCTCGGGCACAATGGAGACCAGGGACCATTCCTTTACGCTTTCCACCGGGACATATGTATAGATATAGTTCCCCGTTTTTCCTGGGAACACCATACTGCCACTCTCCTGTGCGGCCAGGGCAGCCATGAAGCTGTCAATTTCCTCCTGCGCGTCATTGCCGCCGATCAGTTCCAGGATGCTGTCATGACGCACGGTGTCGATCAAACCGATGGAGTGGAGAAGAATATCGCCTTTCTGGTTTACCACATAAGCCAGTCCTTGGTCGTTGTAGAAGGACAGGGAGAAGTCTGCGGAGACCTTGCTCAGATCATAGCTCTTTTGAATCAAGCCCTGGATGCCGTCTGCGAAAATGAAGCGCTCATAGTACCCGAACATGGCATCGTCGCTGTAAAGGCCGGTGAAGGGGTCCCGAACGCCGCTGTTCGGCAGCTTCCGGTAGGTTTGCAGTTCTTCCCCTTCCAGATGAAAGACTTCATCGAACTTGTTGCTGCAGAAGTTCCCGCTATACAGGTCGATTACCGTATAGAAAGCGTCCACCTCGCCGAAGGCTTTCAGCTGGCTTTGGATATTCTCCATGTCGCCGGAGGCGTTCTTGGCAAAATAATCGGCAAAGCTGTGCAGGCGCTCCTGGTCTCCGGTGATGAAGTTGTCCAACGCCTGCTGCTGCTGCTTCGTCACGGTCATGACGTTCGCGACAGCCTGGTCTGTCAGGCTCTTCCGAAGGTCCGTCACATACTGAAGTCCCCCCACCAGAATGACTCCCATACACAGAACCAACAACCCCGTCAACCACTGCCGCTGATGCTTTCTCTTCATCATTTTCGCCTTCATTTTCCTCTAAAAATTCCAAGCCTTCTCTGTACAGCTATACTTTCGCCTTTATTGGGAATAACTTCTTTTACGAAGGGAGCTTACTGTTCCCTGCGGGAACAGTACAAGGGGATATCCCCTTGTAGCGAAAGGAACGAATTCCTTTATTCTCCAAAAAAAGATAAATCCTTCCAGTCAATAGTATAGTCACTTGATTTTGGATTTGCAAGGGGTTTTCGAGAAAATTTTTGGATAAGTCCGGTTCGGGTATTTATGCCAAAAAGCGGGAGTCATTCTATTCTGAAAGCCTTGCAAATAAAGGCTTTTTAAATTACGCGGTCTCACGCGCATTATGTGAAATTTCCAAATTGCGCAATTATTTTTTCAGTTCAAGCCCTTCATTATGAACACAACTTTCTCATAGCACAGCTTCAAAAGCGTCCTCAAAGTTGTGCAGAGCCTGGCATTTCAAGATTTTGTGTGGTCTAACCCCATTGCAAAATTGAATATACTGCTTTACGCTTTTCTAAAAGCTCCGCTCTGAGGTGTATTCACGTTGAAACACCTCTTCTTTCAAGAAAGTTGCAAATAAAGTTTCAGCTGTATCGACTGTCAATACATATTTTTGGGGAAACCCTAAGAGCCTCAACGATTTACAGGAGGAGCACCAGCGGAGGCCTGTTTGTGTTCAGGTGAAGGAGATTATCCAGCTAAGTCAGGGGCAGTACAAGCACTTCCCGGACCACATTTAGAAGAATATGCCCTTCCTTTTTCCATATTTATTGACGATACCGTCTAGTAAAACTACAGGAGTTTTATCCCAGCAACCATTATTTTAAAAGGGACTTTTCCCTCTCCCGTTTGCATTTTCCCGCCGGATGGAGTATGATGTTGAAAACGCCGGGAAACCCCGCCCCGGCTTAAAGGAGGCGCGAGGGAATGAAACGGATGGACGAGGGGATGCCCTTCCTTCTGCAATACGAGAACGTGGCCTGGTACGAGGATGGAAAGGTCCGCATTTTGGACCGCCGGGTCTACCCCAGGGAGGTTCGGTTTGAGGTCTGTGAGACCTATCAAGAGGTGGTCCGGGCCATTGCGGACATGGTAACGCAAAGCGCCGGGCCCTACACCGCCGTGGGCATGGGCATGGCCCTGGCGGCTTACCAGGTCCGGGACAAAGCCCCGGCGGAACAGTCCGCCTTTTTGCGTCAGGCGGCTTACGACCTGGCCCACGCCCGGCCCACCACCGCAGGCCGCTACGGAAAAATCACCTTCCGCTGCGCCGCTGCCGCCGGGGCGGCGCTGGAGGCGGGACGGGACCCCGCCGCCGCCGTCGTTGCGGACACGCTGGAATCCCTGGGGCGGCGCTACAGCACCATGCAGCTGGTGGGGGACCGCCTGGCGGACCTGATTCCGGAGGGCGGAACCATCCTGACCCAATGCTATGGGGAAACCATCATCGGAACCCTCATCCGGGCCGCCCGCCGCTGCGGCAAGGACTTCCGGGTGTTCTGCGCGGAGACGCGGCCCTTTCTCCAGGGGGCCCGGCTCACGGCCAGCTGCTTCGCCCAGGAGGGCTTCGACACCACGGTCCTCACGGACAATATGGCGGCCTACGCCATGGAGCGGGAGGGCATTGACCTCTTTACCTCCGCCGCCGACGCCATCGCCCGGGACGGACACATTGCCAACAAGACCGGCACATTCCAGCTCGCCATTCTGGCAAAGTACTTCGGCATTCCCTACTACGTCACCGGCATTCCTGACGTGGACAAGCGGTCGGCGTCGGATATCGTCATTGAACAGCGGGACCCGGGCCCTGTGCTTACCTCCTGGGGCATTCCCAATACCGTCCCGGAGGTCAAGGGCATCTATCCCTCCTTTGACGTGACGCCCCCGCACCTGATTTCCGGGGTGGTGACGGACAAGGGCGTCTACGTCCCCTATCTGCTGGAGCAGTACTTTGACTCGGAAGTCCGGGATTTTTATTAAGGAGGAACCGCTATGCTGTTAGAGAAGGAACGGGAGTTGGTGGTGGAATACGGCAAGAAAATGAGCGCCGACCGCCTCTGCACCGGCACCAGCGGAAATATCAGCATCTATGTCCCGGAACGGGGGCTTATGGCCATCAGCCCTTCCGGCATCGGCTATTTCGACACCCGGCCGGAGGACGTGGTGGTGACGGATTTGGACGCCCGCATCGTGGAGGGAACCCGGAAGCCCTCCAGCGAGTGGGCTCTTCACACTCTTTTTTACAAAAACAAGCCTCATATCCGGGCCGTGGTCCATACCCACTCCATGTACTGCGCCACCTTCGCCGTGCTGGGCCAGCCCCTCCGGGCCGTCCATTACGCCATCGCCGATGCGGGAGCGGCGGAGGTTCCCTGCACGCCCTACTTCCCCTTCGGCACCCTGGAGCTGGCGCAGTCCGCCGTGGAAACCGCCGGGGCCGGCGACGCCGTGCTGCTGGGAAACCACGGCCTGGTGGCCTGCGGGAAGGATATTGCCGGGGCCTACAGTCTGGCGCAGAATATGGAGTATGTTGCGGAGCTTCAGTACCGGGCCTTATGCATCGGAAAGCCGAACGTCCTCAGCCAAGAGGCCATGGCCGACGTGATGGAGCGGTTCCGGTCTTACGGACAGCCCCATGGCGGGAAGACCGGCTATTGACACGCCGAAAACGGCGGGACGCTGTATGCGTCCCGCCGCAGCTTGTCGAAAAAGCCTTTTCGACAAGCTGCGGCAAATTTTCAGAACTTTTTGAAGTTCTGAAAATTCAGGATTTCAATGGTGCAGGAAACCCTTCCTGGGTTTCCCGCACACACCCTTCCTTCCCGTTCAATAACTCTTATGGGTTTCTCCACAGCCTGCGGCGGGACGCTGTACGCGTCCCGCCGTTTTTATGCTACTGGGGCGGCTCCTTGCCAAGCCGCCTGTACATGGTCTTTTTCACCGCCCGGAGAATGTTCTCATATCCGGTGCAGCGGCAGAGGTGGCCCGAGAGGAGCTTTCGAAGTTCTTCGTCCGTGTATTCCTTCCCGGATTCCAGAATCTCCACCGCCGTCAGGAGAAAGCCCGGGGTGCAGAATCCACACTGGATGGCGGCCTCCTCCACAAACGCCTGCTGAATGTCGGAAAGCTCGCCGTTGGGACCCAGAAGGCCCTCCAGCGTGCGGACCCTTTTGCCCTCCGCCCAGACGGCCAGATAGATGCAGGAGTTAAACGCCTCGCCGTCAATCAGCACGTTGCAGGCTCCGCACTCACCCACCTCGCAGCCTTTTTTGACGGAGGTCATCCGAAAGTCGTTTCGCAGCATATCGGTGAGGCTGGCCCGAACGTCCACCGTCCGCTCCACGTCTTTCCCGTTGAGATTGAAGCGCACAGTCTGGTATTGAATTTGATGCTTCTCCATTAAAGCTCACCTCCCGCCAGTCTCACGGACTCGATAAAGGCCCGCTTCGCGCTCTCCACAGCGATGTGGAGGCGGAAATCCCTGGCCGCCCGCCAGGAGTCCCGGGGATTGATGTCCTCTTTCACCGCCTGGGCGAAGCGTTCCGCCAGCTCCAGGCTCACCGGCTGCCCGGCGGCCAAGGCTTCCGCCGTCCCGGCCCGCAGGGGCACGGGGCCCGCCACGCCGAAGGCGACCCGGGCCCGTTCCACCGTCTTTTTGCCGGCGGAGAGGCGGACGTTGACGGAGGTCCCCAGCGTGGCGATGTCCATGGCGCTGCGCATGGCGTACTTGATATAGTGGCCGAAGCAGTTTTCGTAGCTCTCTTTTGGAATCAGGATGGCGGTCTGGATTTCTCCTTCCCGGACGTCCACCTTGCCCGCCCTGATATAAAAATCATGGATGGGCTGGCGGCGGACGCCGTCCGGGCCTGTCAGCTCCACCACCGCGTCCCAGGCGTGGAGCGTCGAGGCGGAGTCGGCGGAGGTCACGCCGTTGCAGGTGTTCCCGCCGATGGTGCCTACATTTCGAATCTGCGGCCCGCCCACCTGGTCCACGGCCTCGCCCAGGACGTTGATATATTTTTGAATCAAGGGGTCTCGAGTGATGTGGGAGAAGCTGGTGAGGGAGCCGATGCGCAGGGTCCCGTCGGCCTCCAGGGACACGCCCCGGATTTCATCCAGAGTCTGGATGGAGATGAGCTCCGCCCCAGCCCGCCTGCCCTCCCGCATCTGGACCAGCACGTCGGAGCCTCCGGCGATGATCTGAGCCTCGGGATGGGCAAGGCGCAATGCCACGGCGTCGGCAACGCTCTTGGCCTGGTACAGGGCTTTCATGTCATACATACGCTTGGCCCTCCTTTACTCTTTAATGAGCCCCGCCTCCCGGAATTTCCGGTAGAGGACGTGGGGCGTGATGGGGCAGCAGTCGATGGCCACGCCGGTGGCATTCAAGATGGCGTTGCGTATCGCCGGCGCGCCAGAGCAGGCCGGAGGCTCGCCCAGGGCCTTGGTGCCGTAGGGAGACGTGGGCTCCGGGTTTTCCACAAACCCCACCTCCAGCGCCGGGTGGTCCATAAAGGTGGAGAGCTTATAGTCCAGGAGGTTGTTATTCAGGGGCTTTCCGGTCTTCTCGTCGAACTTCAGCTCCTCGGAAAGGCCGTAGCCAATGGCCATGGACATGCCGCCGTGAACCTGGGCCTCCGCCAGGGCGGGGTTGATAAGGGTTCCGCAGTCGTGGACATTCACCAGACGCAGCAGCTTCACCTTGCACATGGGGATATCGACCTCCACCTCCGCCAGGGAACAGCCGAAGGAGTAGGCGTTGGACTTAATCTGGGCGGTGGTTTCGGCGGTAATATGCCGGCTGTGCTCCAGGGAATAGAGACTCTCCGTCGCCAGGTCCCCCAGGGATTTCAGGATTCTGCCGTCGGATTTCCGGACGATCTGCCCGTCTACCAAATCCAGATTGGAAAGGGGCATCCGGGTCTGCTCGTGGGCCACGGCCAGAATGCGCTCCCGCAGGGCCAGGGCCGTCTGCATAATGGAAAAACCGCCGATGTAGGTCTGCCGGGAGGCGTAGGCCCCGGTGCCGAAGGGTGTCACGTCCGTATCCTGGGTGGAGACCACGTGCACATCGCCAAGGGGAATCCCCACCGCGTCGGCCACCATCTGGGAATAGGCCGTGTCGCAGCCCTGGCCGATTTCCGTCTCGCCGGTCTGGAACTGGAGGGAGCCGTCCTGGTTCAGCACCATCCGGCAGGAGGAGGACTCCAGGGAGATGGGCCACACGGCGGTGTTATACCAGAACACGGCAAGGCCCACGCCCCGGCGCACCGGGCCGGTCTGGTTTTGGTACTCCTCGAATTTCTTCCGGTAGTCCAGCGCCTCCAGCGCCTTGTCCATACACTGGTTGAAGGTATCGGAATAAAGCTCGTTTTTGGAAAAGCCGTCCACATACCCCATGGGCATCAGATTTCTGCGGCGGAACTCCAGGGGGGACATGTGGATCGCCTTGCAGATATCGTCAATATGGCTCTCCCCGGCGAACATGGCCTGGGGAATGCCATAGCCCCGCATGGCCCCGGCAGAGGGGCGGTTCGTGTACACCGTCCAGCTGTCGCACTCCACGTTGGGACAGGGGTAGAGCTGGGGGAAGGCGTTCATGCCCTTGGCAACGATGCCGTGGCCGTGGGAGGCGTAGGCCCCTTGATTCGAAAACGCCTCCAGCTTCCGGGCAACCAGGGAGCCGTCGGGCCGGACATAGGAGATGATATGGGTGCGGATGGCGTGTCGGACCCGGTTGGAGACAAAGGTCTCCTCCCGGCTGCACTCCAGCTTCACAAGCCGCCCCCCCACCTGCGTGGAGCACCACGCGCAAAGGGGCTCGTACAGTGCGTCCTGCTTGTTGCCGAAGCCCCCACCGATGTAGGGCTTGATGATGCGGACCTTGCCCCAGGGGAGGCCCAGGGCCTGCCCGACAACCCGGCGGACAATATGGGGAATCTGGGTGGAGCTGACCACCACCACCCTCCCCGCCTCTTCATAGGCAAAGCACCCGTGATTCTCAATGTGGCAGTGCTGAACGGTGGGGGTGTCGTACCAGCCCTCCACCTTGATGAGGCCGGGCTCCTGCCGGGCGGCCTCGTAGTCCCCCCGGCGGACGTCGGAGTGGGCCAGGATGTTGTTCTTGTACCGCTCCTGAATCTGGGGCGCGCCGTCCTTCATGGCCTCCTGCACATCCAGGACAAAGGGCAGCTCCTCGTACTCGACCCGGAGGGCCCGGACGGCCTGGGCCGCGGCCACCTCGTCCTCGGCGATGACCACCGCCACCTCGTCTCCGTAGTAGCGGACATGCCGGTTTAAAAGCTTCCGGTCCGCCACATCCTGGTGGTGGGGGTCCGTGGACCAGGGATGGCCCGCTGTGGGAAACTCGATGTCCGGCACGTCGAAACAGGTCAGGACCTTCACAACGCCGGGAATTTCCTCCGCCGCCGAAACGTCCACGGACTTCACAAAGCCGTGGGCAATGGTGGAATGGCAGATTTTCGCGATTAGGGCGCTGCGGTCGCAAAGGTCGTCCATGTATTTTGCCCGGCCCGCAGCTTTCTCATAGGCGTCAACCCGGATTACGTTCTTGCCGACGCTTTTGCTCATTGGGTGCCCTCCTTTTCTATTACAACTTCGCTCCCAGGGCAGCAGGGTCCTTGACTGAACGGGAGAAAAGAGGATATACTGCTTTTATAAATAACTTATCGAATATGGGGGTCAAACGCTATGGCGCAGACGCTTGGCTGTGTGGTGATGGCGGCGGGAAACGCCCGCCGGTTCGGGGAAAACAAGCTGGCCGCCGGGCTTGGGGGCCGGAGCCTCATCCGCCGGGCGCTGGAAGCGGTGCCCGGAGAGGAATTTGAGGCCGTCGCGGTGGTAACGCAATACCCGGAGGTCATGGACCTGGCGGAGGCGTTCCGCTTCCGGGCCGTTCGGAACGAACACCCGGATTGGGGCATCAGCCGCACCATCCGCCTGGGGCTGGAAGCCCTGGACGGGTGCGGGGGAGCCATGTTCCTGGTCAGCGACCAGCCGCTTTTGAGGCGGGAGAGCGTCCGGGCCCTGGCGCGGCTCTGGCGTTCCCGCCCGGATAAAATTGCCGCCCTGGCCCACGGCGGGGTCCGGGGAAACCCCTGCGTCTTCCCCGCCCGCCTCTTCCCGGAGCTTTTAGAGCTGCGGGAGGACCACGGGGGAAATACCGTCATCCGGCGGCACGAGGAGGACCTTATTTTGCTGGAGGTCCCGGAACAGGAGCTGACGGACGTGGACACGCCGGAGGCCCTGCGCAAACTGAAGAAGTAGGGTTAGAAGCTGTATTCATAGGCGGGGGATGCTGAATTGACGAGGATTTTTCCCGCCAGACAAGGAAATTTTCCGCAGGAATCCTGACGGATTTCAAGGGAAATTGACGCAGTATGGCGGGAAAAAGACCGTCAAGGTAGTGTCCAACGCCTATGAATACAGCTTCTTACAGCCGGGGCCTTTGCCCCGGCTTTTTCCCGGTCACTTTTTTGCGTAAGGGGTTCCCTCCAGGGGCAGGGAGGTCCGGCGCTTGCCGTCATAGCGGAAATACGCGTCGGCAATGGCGGGAGCGGTGGGGATGGACGTGATCTCCCCGATGCCGATGGCCCCGCATGCAACGTTCAGCCCCGCCTTCTCCACGATGATGGGGACAATCTCGGGAATCTGGTTGGCCCGGAACAGCCCCAGGGTGCCGAACTTCACATTGGGCCTGCAGTCCGCCAGCGGGTAGCGCTCCGTCAGGGCGTAGCCCATGGACATAACCACGCCGCCCTCAATCTGGCCCTCCACCGACAGGGGGTTCACCGCCCGGCCCACGTCGTGGGCGGCGACGATCTGCTTGAGCTTCCCGTCCTCGTCCAGGATGCAGACCTGGGTGGCGTAGCCGTAGGCAATGTGGCTGACGGGATTGGGCACATCGGCTCCCAGGGGGTCCGTTTTCCCCAGATACTCGCCGTAAAACTCCCTGCCGTTCAGGGAGGCAAGCCCCACCTCCTCCAGGGCCGCCTTCAAGCCCTCGCAGGCCCGGCGGCAGGCCTCGCCGGTAAACAGGGTCTGGCGGGAGCCGGAGGTGGTGCCGGAGTCCGGCGCGGAATAGGTGTTGGAGCGCTCATAGACCATATCTTCATGGCCAAGGCCCGTCTGGTCGCAGATCATCTGCGTCAGCACGGTGCCAAGGCCCTGGCCGATGCAGGAGGCCCCGGCGAAAATGTGGACCTTCCCGTCCTCCACCGCCAGCCGGACCCGGCCCGTGTCCGGGATGCCCACGCCCACGCCGGCGTTTTTCATGGCGCAGGCAAGGCCCGCGTATTTGGCCTTCTCATAATAGGGCTTCACCGCCTCCAGGGTCTCCGCAAGGCCGGTGGATTCGTCCACAATCTGGCCGTTTGGCAGCTCCTGGCCGGGGCGGATGGCGTTGCGCCAGCGAATCTCCCAA
Organism: uncultured Oscillibacter sp.; assembly: GCA_910585165.1. GTDB lineage: Bacteria > Bacillota > Clostridia > Oscillospirales > Oscillospiraceae > Oscillibacter. The sequence goes on from CAJUBX010000016.1 coordinate 10,904, forward strand.
GGGCTGATGCCCACCTTGTCCGCCATTTGGTTCAAAAGGCTCTCAATACAAAAGCAGGTCTGGGTCACGCCGAAGCCCCGGAAGGCCCCGGCGGGGGGATTGTTGGTATACCAGGCCCAGCCGTCAATCTCAAAATTCTGGTAGTTATAGGGCCCGGCGGCGTGGGTGCAGGCCCGCTCCAGCACCGGTCCGCCCAGGGAGGCGTAAGCCCCCGTGTCCGCCACGACGCTGGCCTTCACCCCCTGGATGACGCCGTTTTCGTCGCAGCCCAGCGTGAACTCCATCTCCATGGGGTGGCGCTTGGGGTGGATGAGGAGGCTCTCCGCCCGGCTGAGCTTCACCTTCACCGGACGCTTCGTCAGGTAGGCGACCAGCGCGGCGTGGTGCTGGACCGTCACGTCCTCCTTGCCGCCGAAGCCGCCCCCCACCAGGCAGTTCCGGACCTTCACCTTTTCCGGCGGCAGGCCCAGCATCCCCATGGTCTCGTGCTGGGTGTCGTAGGTTCCCTGGTCCGTGGAGAGCACCATCACCCCGTCCCCGTCGGGATAGGCCACGGCGCACTCCGGCTCCAAAAAGGCGTGCTCCGTCCAGGGGGTGGAGAATTTCTCCGTGAGCACATACCTGCTCCCGGCGATGGCCGCCGCCGGGTCCCCCCGCTGGATGTGCTTGTGGGCCAGCAGGTTTCCCTCCCGGTGGACCAGGGGGGCGTTTTCCGCCATGGCCTCCCGGGGATTCCGCACCATGGGCAGCTCCTCGTAGTCCACTTTTACCAGGGCCTTGGCCTTCTCCAGAATCTCCGCGCTCTCGGCGGCGACAATGCAGACGGCGTCGCCCAGATAATGGGTAACGTCCCCCACGGCAATCATGGTGTCCCAGTCCTTTTTCAAATGGCCCACCTTGTTGCTGCCGGGGATGTCGGCGGCGGTGAACACCCCCGCCACGCCGGGCAGGGCCTTGGCCTCCTCCGTGTGAATTGCCAGCACCCTGGCCCTGGGGTATTGGGAGCGGACGGCGGAGGCGTAAAGCATGCCGTCCATATAAACATCGTCAGGATAGATCCCCGTGCCGGTGACTTTCTCCTCCACGTCCACCCTGGGCGCCCGGGCGCCCAGGGACCAGTCGGAGGGCGCTTCGGGCACCTCTCCCGCCCGGAGCAGCTCCGCCGCCAGCAAAACAGCGTCGATGATCTTCACATAGCCGGTGCAGCGGCAGATGTTGTTCCGTATGGCGAAGGCCGCCTCCTCCCGGGTGGGGGATGGGTTCGTGTCCAACAGGGCCTTGGCGCACATCACCATGCCGGGGATGCAGAAGCCGCATTGAACCGCCCCGGCCTGGCCGAAGGCGTATGTATAGACCCGCTTCTCAAAGTCTGTCAGGCCCTCCACGGTGAGGACGCTTTTCCCCTCCAGCTTATCCGTCTGCGGGATGCACGCCCGGGTGGGCCTGCCGTCGATCAACACCGTGCAGGTGCCGCATGCGCCCTCGCTGCACCCGTCCTTCACGGAGGTCAGGCCCAGCTCGTCCCGCAGGAACCGGATCAGCTTCCGGTTGTTCTCCACGGTCACAGGTTTGCCGTTTACGGTAAATGCCGCCATAAAAAACTCCTTGCTTCCGTGCCCGCCCCCGGTCCCACGGCCATGTTGTATTCAGAAAGGTCAACCTTTCCGTCGTTGTTCATTATACATGAACTTCCCGCTCCGCGCAACCACACTTTTGGCATTTCGTTATCCTATATTGAGTCTAACGGCGGAAGCTCCCATCCAACGGCCAGCGCCCCCTTTCGGACGGCAATCCGGGCCTTGGGTTCCAGAATGTGGTTGCTGACCCCCAGGGGGAAATCCGGGGTCAGAACCGCGTCTTTCAGCGGGTACTGGAAGCCCTCCTCATCTACGCCCTCCGCCCGGTCCCCCAGGCAGAAGGCGGAGAAAAGCCCCCACTCCACCGTTTTTTGAACCGTCAGCGCCTCGTTTTCTAGGGCGGTCCAGACGAAATCCTCGCCGTAGAGGAAGCCCCTGGCCCCCCTCCGGCGGAGGAACAGCAGGGATTGGAGGTTCGCCAGGGTATGGTCCAGACGCTTCCCCCCGGTGCCGCCATAAATATAAAAGGTATCGCACGATAGTTCCAGGCCGGCTTTCAGCGCGGCCATGGTATCCGTGTCATCCTTCTCCACCGGCAGGCGGCGGATATGTCCAAAATCCGCCGGGGCCTCCATGGAGTCAAAATCCCCCAGAAGAAGATCCGGCGTGATGTTTTCCCCCAGGCAGATACGATATCCCCCGTCGGCGGCAACGATGAAATCCCCGGGGACGGGGCGCTCCCGCAGGCCGTAAAAGCTCCCGGCGGCAAAGACAAAGCAGCGTTTCATAGCAGGTTCTCCTTGACCGTGTTTTATGCTCCGATTATAACAGTCCTGCCGGAAAAACGCCAGACTTTTCAGCGGGCCTCCCCCAGGGCGCGCTCAATGTCCAGAACAATGTCGCTCATGTTCACATCTAGCGCCAGGCTGATCCGGTACAGCGTTTCCAGGGTGGGCTTCCTCCTTCAGCCAAAGCGCCCGGTTCGGCCTCGGGCTGGCGCTGCTGCCCTTCTTCTTTTTTCCCCTCTTGGGCTTTGGGACGGCGGCCTATCTGAACGGCGCCCTCACTGCCGAATAAGGGTTCGATATGCTTTAAGGCGGTCCGGTTCCCTAAAAACCGGGCCGTTTTTTTGATTCTCCTCTTGACAGAAACGTTTGTTCGAGTTACAATGGTACTCGAACAAAATTTCTATCAGGAGGATTTCTTATGACCGGCTGGACTTTATTTTTCACCCTTCTTGGCGTCGCGATTCTGACCGCCCAGCTCTTTCGCCTGATCGACTTGATTGAGCGGCCCGCCGCCCGGCGCTCCCGGAAGGCGGCTGCCTGCCTCCCGGAGGCCTGGAACGTGCTGCTGTGGGAGGTCCTGCGTGAGAAGCCATGGACGTCCTGGAGAAGCTGACCGTTCTCACCGACGCCGCCAAATATGACGCCGCCTGCACCTCCAGCGGCGGAACCCGGGCTGCGAAAAAGGGGTACATCGGCAACACCTCCACCGCTCAGGCGGGCTGCTGCCATACCTTCTCCGCCGACGGGCGCTGCGTCACGCTGCTGAAGGTCCTGCTTACCAACCGCTGCGTATACGACTGCAAATACTGCGTCAACCGCCGGAGCAACGACACCAGGCGGGCGGCCTTCACCCCGGAGGAGCTGGCGGACCTGACCATTCAGTTTTACCGCCGGAACTATATCGAGGGGCTGTTCCTCTCCTCCGGGGTTTTCCGCAGTCCGGACTACACCATGGAGCTGCTGATCCGCTGCCTGTCCCTTCTCCGGGAGCAGTACCGCTTCAACGGCTACATCCACGCCAAGGCCATCCCCGGCGCCGCGCCGGAGCTGGTGGAACGGCTGGGCTTCCTGGCGGACCGGCTCAGCGTGAATATTGAGCTCCCCTCGGAGGCGGGGCTGAAATCCCTGGCCCCGGACAAGACAAAGGGGGCCATCCTGGCCCCCATGCGGCAGATTCAGACCCGGAACCACCAAAGCCGGGAGGAGCTGGTGAAATACCGCCACGCCCCCCGTTTCGCCCCCGCCGGGCAGAGCACCCAGCTCATTGTGGGCGCGACGCAGGATACGGATTTCCACATTCTCCGGCTGACCCAGGGACTGTATGACCGCTATGGTCTGAAACGGGTGTTCTATTCCGCTTATGTCCCCGTGGTGGAGCACGCCCTGCTTCCCCCCATGGGCGTAAAGCCGCCGCTGCTGCGGGAGCACCGCCTCTACCAGGCGGACTGGCTGCTGCGGTTCTACGGCTTCCGGGCGGAGGAGCTTCTGGACGAGGAAAACCAGGACTTTGACACCCGGGTGGACCCCAAATGCAGCTGGGCCCTGGCCCATCTGGACTTCTTCCCGGTGGAGGTCAACACCGCCGCCTATGAAACGCTGCTGCGGATTCCCGGCGTGGGAGTCACCTCCGCCCGGCGGATTCTAAGCGCCCGGCGGGTAGGGCCCCTCCACATTGACAACCTCAAAAAGCTGGGCGTGGTGATGAAGCGGGCCCAGTACTTTCTCACCGCCTCCGGCAAAATGGCGGAGGGCCTGCGCTTTACGCCGGACAGCCTTCTGCGGGGACTCATCGCCGTAGAACAATCATCCCTGCCGCTCCGGCAGGAGGCGGTGCAGCTGTCCCTGTTCGATCCGGCGGAGCCGGCGTAAGGGCGCTCCCGGAGGGCATTTATGGACGTAATCTATTACTATGACGGCAGCTTTGACGGCTTCCTCTCCTGCGTCTTCGAAAGCTACGTCCACAAAGAAATCCCCGCCGGATTCTGTTCCGGCGGGGACGGGATTTATACTCTGTTCGATTCCCGGACGGTTCCCACTGACCCGGGCCGTGCCGCCCGGGTCCTGCGGAAGGTCGCCGCCCTGTCCCCGGAGGCCGCCGTATTGCTGCGGCGGGGATTTCTCACCTGCCTGCCGGAAAAGGAGCTGCATCTGTTCCGGCTGACTGCCAAGCTGCTCCGGGAGGGTCCCGGCTTTCTCCGCTGCCGCTCCGACGAGACGCTGTACCCCGTTATCCGGGCCGTCCGGCATTTGAATGGGGAGGTCCATCTCTTGAAGGGCTTCGTCCGCTTCTCGGACCTGGGGGGCGTGCTGGGCGGCGAGATCGAGCCGAAAAACCGGGTCCTTCCCGTGCTGGGCGGGCACTTCGCCGCCCGCTTCCACAACGAGCGGTTCTTCCTCTATGACCGCACCCATAAGGAGGCCCTGTTCCACGTTCCCGGCCAATCGTTCATCCGGCCCCTGGCGGACTTTCAAATGGCCCCGCCGGACGAAGCGGAGGCCCGTTACCGCCTGTTGTGGAAACGGTTTTACGACACCATCGCCATCAAGGAGCGGGAGAACCCCCGCCTGCGCATGAGCAACATGCCCAAGCGCTATTGGGGGACCATGACGGAGTTCCAGGGGGAGGACTGGTTCAAACCTCAAAGCTCTCCCGCAGCCGTTTCAGGCCCCGGCGCTCCAGCCGGGATATCTGCACCTGAGAAACCCCCACCACCCGGGCCGTCTGCTCCTGGGTCAGGCCCTTGAAATAGCGGAGAAGTATGGTCATGCGCTCCTTTTCCGGCAGGCGGTCGATTGCCTCCCGAAGAGCGATGCGCTCCACCAGCCCCTCCTCCGGCGCCTCGGTGCCCAGAGAGCCCTCCAGCGTCAGCCCCTCCGCCGTCTCCTGCTGGAGGGACTCCGGCGCGTCGGTGGCCAAATCCGTCCGGGCAATTTCCTCCGGCGTCAGGCCCGTCGCCTCCGACAGCTCCGAAAGGGCCGGCTCCCGGCCCAGCTCATGGCGGAGGCGCTCCCGGGCGGTATAAAGCGTCTGCGCCTGCTCCCGGATGCCCCGACCCACCTTTACGGCTCCGTCGTCCCGGAGAAAGCGGCGGATTTCCCCCGCGATTTTCGGCACGGCGTAGGTGGAAAAGCAGGTTCCATAGTCAAAGTCAAAGCCCTGGACCGCCTTCAAAAACCCCAGGCAGCCCAGCTGGTACAGGTCGTCCGGCTCTACGCCTCTGCCGTAGTACCGCCGGACCACGCTCCAAATCAGGCCGTTGTTTTCTATCACCGCCTGTTCACAGGCGTCCCGGTCCCCCTGCTGGGCCGCCCGGAGAAGTTCCAGCGCGGCGCTCATTTCTTCACGCGGGGGACCAGCTTCTTCCGCATTACCACCGTGGTCCCTTTGTTTACGGCGGACCGCACCGTCACCTTGTCCATAAAGCTCTCCATAATGGTAAAGCCCATGCCGCTGCGCTCCTCCCCGCCGGTGGTAAACATGGGCTGGCGGGCCTTGTCCACGTCGGGGATGCCCCTCCCATGGTCCTTCACCGTCACTTCCAGCACATTTCCCGCCAGCACCCGCAGCTTCAGCGTCACGCCGCCGATGGCGTCGGGGTAGCCATGCACGATGGCGTTTGTCACCGCCTCGCTGACGGCGGTCTTGATGTCCTCCAGCTCGTTGAGAGTAGGATCCATCTGGGCGGCGAAGCAGGCCGCAGCGGAGCGGGCAAAGCTCTCGTTCCGGCTCTGGCTGGGAAAATCCAGGGTAACCTCGTTGACTGCCTTGGTCCTCATGTATGTAAAACCTCCTTATTTAATCGCCACAAGGCGGCTGATTCCGGCAGCTTCCAGCACCCGCCGGGCCTGGGGGGACACGCCCCGCACCAGCAGCCCCCCGTCTAAAAGCTGCATCTTTTGCCGGGCCCGGAGAATCACCGCAATGCCGGAGCTGTCCATGAAGTCCACTCCCGACAAATCCAGCACCAGTTTCCGGGGCAGGGCCGCGTCCAGCGCCTCCTCCATCTCCCGCAGGGCGGTCCGGGCGCCGTGATGGTCCAACTCCCCGCTGAGCTCCAGCAGCAGGTTCCGGTCCGCGCTCTTTACCTGTATTTCCATAGCTTCCCCTTCTTTTGTCAAAAATATGCCCGGTCCGCCGTTTTTTGCATGCGCCCCTAATGGGACGGGCTTTTAAACTTGATGATAGCACGCCCTGCCCCGGCTTTCTGTCGAAATCAATAAGTAAAGCCTTGAAATTTCGGAAAAAAGTGGAAAATATTCCGCCCGCAGCGGAAAAAAGACTGCCCGCCGTCTTTCAACGGAGGGCGGTCTCATTTCACAGCAATTTTAGGTTGACAAGCGTCTACCTTTCTGCTATCATTCAGGTAGACAGAAGTATACCTGAATGAGGAGGCGTTTTCATGGGAATCGAACTATCCAACGGCGAGTGGAAGCTGATGCGCCGCCTGTGGGACCGCGCCCCCAGCACCATCACGGAGCTGACGGCGGCCCTCCGGGAGGAGACCGGGTGGAGCAAGAATACCGTCATCACCATGCTCGCCCGCCTGGAGGCCAAGGGGGCCGTCCGCCACGAGGAGGGCGGAAAGGCAAAGCGCTATTTCCCCGCCCTTCGGCGGGAGGACGCAGCCCGGGACGAAACGCAGAGCTTTCTCTCCCGGGTCTACGGCGGCAGCTTCGGCCTGATGATGAGCGCCATGGTGGAAAACCGCCAGTTGTCCGAATCGGACATCGCGGAGCTGTCCGCCATTTTGGACAAGGCGGGAGGCGAGGGAACATGAAGGAGATTCTGCTGACCTCCTCCGTACTGATTTTGGCACTGCTGGCCCTCCGGCGGCTCTTTCGAAAGGCCCTGTCCCGCCGGGCGCAGTATGCCCTCTGGGGACTGGTTCTGCTGCGGCTTCTGGTTCCCGTCAGCCTTCCGGCGGCGGAGTTCAGCCTGCTGACGGCAGCGGAGCCGGTGACGGAGCGCATGGAGACGCTGTATCTCCATCCCCTCTCCGGGGCCTACTGGGGGCAAAACGGCGCGCCCGTCTACGGACCGCCCGACACGCCGGAAATCACCCTGGGCCCCGCCACAACGGACGGCACCCAGACCTTTTCCCGCCGCGACGCCCAAGGCACCCCGGTGACCGCCACCATTCAATATCAATACCAGGTTCCGCTATCTGAGTTTCTTCCTCTCCTCCGGTCCGTCTGGTACGGCGGCATGGTGGTCATGACCTGCTGGCTGGTGTTGTCCAATCTGCTGTTTTGGGAGAAGCTCCGCAGAGCAAGAACGCCTTATCCCGTGGAGGACTTCCCCTGCCGGGTTTATCTGGTGGAGGAGGGTCTCCCCTCCCCCTGCCTTTTCGGGCTGTTCCGGCCCGCCGTCTACCTGACCCCCGCCGCCCTCCAAAGCCCGGACCGCCTCCGGCACGTCCTGGCCCACGAGGAGGCCCACGCCCGGCATTGGGACCCCCTCTGGTCGCTGCTCCGGGGGGTGTGCCTGGTGGTTTACTGGTTCGACCCCCTGGTCTGGTGGGCGGCCCTAGCCTCCCGGACGGACTGCGAGCTGGCCTGCGACGAGGGCGCCCTCCGCCGCCTGGGGGAGGCGGAGCGCATTCCCTACGGCAAAACCCTGCTCTCCCTCATCCCCGTGCGGAAAGCCCCGTCCAACCCCCTTCTCTCCGCCACCACCATGACGGCGGGAAAGCGGCAGCTCAAGGACCGCATCACCCGCATCGCGGAAAACCGCGCCTGTCTGGGCCGGGCCCTCTTTGCCGCCGTGGCCCTGGCGGGGCTGGTCTGTGCTGTCACCTTCACCGGGGCGAAAAAGCCGGAGGCGAATTCCGCCTATGCCACGGTGGACGAGGCCGCAGCCGCCCTGGCAGAGGATTTGCGGAACTTCGGCGGGCCGGAGGGGGACATCACATCCAAGCTGGTCGTCTACACCCCGGAGGACCCGCCGATGCATTTCGACCTGGACGACGGCGAGATGCTCCGGGTTTACTGGGGGATGTATGTCGCCCTGTCCTCCAACCTGACCAACCCCATGGGCCGGCTCTGCTCCCTGTACCGCCTGGATTTGGAGCCGGATTATATGCCGAGAAACATGGAGATTCTGGGCAGCGACGGCCAGTACCAATACGGCCTGGCCTGTGCCGGCCGAGCCCCGGAGCTGAAAGCGGGCCGGACGGAGGGCATGAACCTGATGAACCGGGTGTCGGAGCGCATCCGGGAGGCGGTGCTCTCCTGCGAAAGCGTGAGGAGGGCCCAGGGAAACCACCCGGACTGGGAGCCCATCTTCACCATCCCCCTGAACAGCCTGGAGCCCTACGAGCCGGAGGTCCCGGAGCCCGTTCCCTTTCCCTATGAAAGCTGCCGTATGCTGGGCGGTCTGGAGGACCCGGAGCACGTCCTGGGGGACTACGGATTGATGTTTTTCGAGGCCGGGCCCCTGCCCTCCACGGGAGGCGAGGTCTTCGCCGGGGTGCAGCATCTGGCGCGGAGCTCCTTCCCGGAACCCTTCTGGTCCTTCCGCCCTGGGGCGGGCGGGCAGTACAGCGCCTCCTTGTTCCGAAATCTCCTGGGCCACGACGGCTTCTGCATCACCTACAACGCCAACGACGGTCCCCGGACCCTGACCCACGAATACTACTATCTGGACGGGGAGGGCCGTCCCGTCCTCCTGGCCCGGCTGGAGGGCTATCCCCAGCGAATCGACCTGGACGGCGACGGCGTGGACGAGCTGCTCTCCCTCCCCTTTGCGAAACCCGCCCGGATTTATTTCCGCCGGGGGGCCCGGCATTACCAGGCGGACCTGGACCAGCTCCTGAGCGGCTGTTGGTCGGAGGGCACGGACTTTTACTACGAACTGGGAAGCGGCGGGGAGCTGTATTTTCGGGCCAGTCCCCCGCCCTATACCAGTGGCTTTATACTTGCCGGGCAGGATTTCCGGATGCTGTACTTCGACGGAGAGAACCTCCTGGTCTATAACGACCAGCGGCATTTTGAAAACCATGTGCTGAGCTGGCCGGACCTTCCCGGCGCGGTTACTGACGCCGCCCGGGAGGAGGTACAGACGGAATTTGAAGCCGCCGGGGAGCTCTATGACGACTGGCGCGTCACCCAGATCGACGGCCCCCAAACTCTGGAGATTGCGGAGGAGTCCTTCGCGGTCTTCCGCGTCCGCTATGAGTTCCACACCCCGGAACCCCGGTACTCTCCCGCCCTGGACAGCCCGGACTGCTGGGCGGATCCCTGCTTCCCGGAGTACCTCTATCTGTTTTTCCGGAACAATTCGCCGGACCAATTCCAAACGGACCTCACGTACCTGTTCTCCATGCGCCAATACCTGTGGCCCTCGGCGGACCAGCTTCCCCAGCGGCTTTCCTGGATTCCCCTGGGAACCGCCACTCTCCATGCCGCCGCCTCTACATCCAGCGAGGCTGTCTCACTGGTGCTGGATCGCCTCCTGGAGGCGGGCCCAGTCAATCTGACGCCGCTGTCCTCTCAGGGCGGCGGGCGGCGCGACGCGGACCTGGAGGCCATCGGCGGTGACTTGATACGGCGCTTTTACGAGAACTATGACTGGACCTACGCCGAGGACCCCGGAGACATGCCCGCCGAGTCCCTGCTGATGATAAGTGCAGGCGGCGACCTGAGCCTCCGCTTCTGGCCGGACAGCGATCTGGTGCTGGCCCGCCACTCGGGAGACGACACCTGGTTCCGGGCGCTGCCCAAGTCCACCGGGCCGGACGACTCATACTACCTCCGCATTTACGGCCTTATGGAATTGTGGTATGAAGAAGCGGCCAAGGGTTCACCCCAATAAAAGAGCGGCCCCCTGAAGCCAGGAAGCCGTTCTTCTTTTAAAGCAAAAACGCGTCCGCGATGCTCCAGGCCACCCACGCCCCGCCCAGGGCCAAAACGGCGCACATTGCCGCTCCCCCGCCGAAGCAGAAGGCCGGGAATCTATAGCCCTGGCGCCAAAGCCTTCGAGCCTCCCCAAAGCAGACCCAGGCCAGCACGCCGCCGCCCAGGGCGGCCGCCAGCCCCAGTCCCAAGACCAGCCCCACGGCCTACTCCCCCATTACCTGGAACACGATGTCCCGGACCCGGTTCCGGGTGTCGCACTCCACCAGGGTCAAGTTCTGCCAGGGCCCCACCGTAATCTTCCCGTCCACAAAGGGCACGGTGATAAAGGGCGACAGCAGAGCCGCCTTGATATGGGACGAGCCGTTGTCGTCGTGCCAGGTCTCATGGTGCCAGTAGGGAACCACCCGCCCCTTCTCGTCCAGATAGGGGGAGAACACATCCAGCGCCGCCTTCAAGTCGTGGTTTACCATCCCCGGCTCAAACTCCAACGTGGTCAGCCCCGCAACGCCGCCGGTGGTGAAGCCCGTCACCGTCCCGGCAGAGACGCCGTGCCGCTCGCACGCCGCCGTCACCGCGTGCTGGAAATCCTCCGTCACATCGATCATGCCCATGTGGGCCTTGGTCTGATAGGTTTTCTTCTCCGTATAGACTGCCATTTTTCGGCCTCCTCCGTCCGTTTTTCGTATTGTACCACGGCTCAGGCTGTGATACAATCTATTTATAAAAAACCAAGGAGGGGGAATCGCCTATGCGCGCCGCGCTGATCCAAATGCTGGTGACCGCAGACAAGCGCGCTAACATCGAAACCGCCTGCCGCCGTTTGCGGCAGGCCAAGACCCATGGGGCGGACGTCGCCGTATTGCCGGAGATGTTCTGCTGCCCCTATGATAACGCCTGCTTCCGCTCTTACGGCGAGGAAGCGGGCGGCGAGGCCCAAACTGCCCTCTCCGCCCTGGCGGCGGAGCTGGGGCTGTACGTGGTGGGCGGCTCCCTGCCGGAGCTGGAGGAGGAGAAGGTCTATAACACCAGCTGTGTCTATGGGCGGAAGGGGGAACTGCTGGCCCGGCACCGGAAGGCCCACCTTTTTGACATTGATGTGGAGGGCGGGCAGCGCTTCCGGGAGTCGGAGGTCCTCTCCCCGGGAAACGCCGTCACCACCTTCGAGACGGAGTTTGGGACCATGGGCCTTTGCGTCTGCTTTGATTTCCGCTTTGAGGAGCTGGCCCGGTGCATGTGCCTCCGGGGCGCAAAATGCATCTTTGTCCCCGCCGCCTTCAATATGACCACCGGCCCCGCCCACTGGGAACTGCTGTTCCGCCAGCGGGCGGTGGACAACCAATGCTTCGCCATCGGCGTCTCCCCCGCCCGGGACGAGACGGCCTCCTATACCGCCTACGGGAATTCCATCGCCGCGGACCCCTGGGGCAATGTTCTTTGCCGGGCCGGAGCCGGGGAGGAGCTGCTGTACGCCGATTTGGACCTTTGCCGGGTAGACTCCGTCCGCCGCCAGCTCCCCATTCTCTCCGCCAGACGCACGGACCTGTATGAGGTCCGGGAGCGGTGAGCGGTCAGGTTTTCGCCGCTTTTTTGGACATCGTCCGCCGGATTCCCGCCGGAAGGGTTGCCACCTACGGCCTGATTGCCCATCTGGCGGGAAGGCCCCGCTGCGCCCGGACGGTGGGCTATGCCTTGGCGGGCTGCCAAGACCCTACCGTCCCCTGCCACCGGGTGGTGGACCGCTTCGGCGGCACGAAGCCCGTCTTTGACGTTCACGGCCCCGGAACCCAGCGGGCCCTGCTGGAGGCGGAGGGCGTACTCTTCCGGCCCGATGGCACGGTGGATTTGGAGCGGTGCGCATGGGATCCCTTTTCAGAAAAGCAAAACGCGTGAAGGCCGGGGCCTTCACGCGTTTTTCCGTTCCTGGGAGATATCCAGCGTGGCGTAGGCGTTCAGCTCCATCCCCGCCGTGCGGCCCGCCTGGAACTCATAATAGCCCTGGGCGGCGATCATGGCCCCGTTGTCCCCGCAGAGGCGCAGGGGCGGCAGGTACAGCCTGCAGCCCGCTTCCCGGCACGCCTGCTCCAAGTCCGCCCGGATGATGGAATTGGCGGCCACGCCTCCGGCGGCCACGATGGTCTTTCTCCCCGCAAGCCGCGCCGCCTCCAGGCAGCGGGGAACCAGCGTCTCGCTGACGGCCTTCGTAAAATCCCGGGCCAGGGCCGCCCGGTCCAGCGCCTCACCCGTCTGCTCCGCGTGGTGGGCCAGATTCACCACCGCCGTTTTCAGCCCCGAGAAGCTCATGTCCAATGGCGCGCCGTCCACGTGGGCGTGGGGCAGCCGGTATACGCCTCCCGCCGACTTCTGGGCCAGCTCGTCCACCGGCCTTCCGCCGGGATAGGGCAGGCCCAGCACCCGGGCCGCCTTGTCGAAGCACTCCCCCGCCGCGTCGTCCCGGGTCCCTCCCAGGATGCGCATATCCGTATAGCCCGCCACGTCGATGAGCAGCGTGTTCCCCCCGGAGATGGCCAGCGCCAGGAAGGGGGGCTCCAGCTCCGGAAAAGCCAGGTAGTTTGCGGCGATATGGCCCCGGATATGGTGGACCGGAATCAAGGGAACCCCCAGCCCCAGGGCCGCAGACTTGGCGAAGCTCAGCCCCACCAGCACCGCGCCGATGAGGCCCGGCGCATAGGTCACGGCTACGGCGTCAATGTCGGAACGCTTGCAGCCCGCGTCCGCCAGGGCCTTTTCCGTCAGGGCGGCGATGGCCTCCACGTGCTTCCGGGAGGCAATCTCCGGCACCACGCCGCCGTACAGGGCGTGGACCTCCACCTGGGAGGCTATGGCGTCGGAGAGCACGGTCCGCCCGTCCTCCACCACTGCGGCGGCGGTTTCGTCGCAGGAGGATTCAAAGCCTAAAATCTTCATATTCTCACTTCCTCAGTCTTCGTTCCAGGGAATCCGGCGGACGGGTTTTGCCGCCGGGTCCCAGGGAATGCGGACATAGCGGTCATATTTCTCCTTGGGAAAGCGGTTTTGATAGATGAAGCGGTGCTCCCTCGCCAGTTCTTCATCATCTGCCGGCCTTGCCGGCAGGTACAGCGTCTTATAGCGGACGCCGAAAATATCCGTATCGTATCCGGCGGTGCGGAGGCCGCAGCGGGCGTAAAAGCCCAGCCGCCGCTCCGCCATGGCCGGGTCCGGGGCATGGGCCGGAGCCTCGCTTTCCGCCAGAATCACCGTGTCCGGCTCCGCCCGGCGGAGCTCCGCCAGCATCCAGGCCCCCGCGCCGGTGTTCCGCCGCCCCTCCGCCACGCAGAGGTAATCCAGCAGCGCCCAGCCGGGGCGGCCCAGCCACAAAAAGCACTCCCCCGCGATTTCGTCCCCGTCAAAAAGGCACCAGGGGCGGTAGCAGCCATCCCGGCACATGGCCTGGATGTTTTTCAGCGGCTTCAGCTCCGCCGGAGGGAACGCGGAAACCATATCCCGCGCGTAAACCACCGCCACCTGCTCCGGCGCAGCCAGACGCAGTTCCATCATGTCTTCTCCTCTTCTCCCGTGAGGTCCAGGGTCATAAGGACCGCGTCCTCCCGGGGATGCTCATAGTAATTCTTCCGCCGTCCCACGCCCCGGAAGCCCCGGCTCCCGTACAGGGCGATGGCGGCGTAGTTGGAGGCCCGGACCTCCAGGGTCAAAAAGGCCAGGCGGTTTCCCCTGGCAAAGTCCAGGAAAACCTGCAAAAGCTGCCCTGCCACTCCCCGGCGGCGGCAGTCCGGCCGGACGGCCACGTTGAGGATATATCCCTCGTCCAGCACCACCTGAAGCCCCGCGTAGCCCGCCACGGCCCCCTGCCCGTCCAGGGCCACCAAAAAGGCCGCCAGATCGTTTTCCAGCTCCTCTTTCAGCATGTTCCGGGACCAGGGGTCCGGGAAGCAGACCCGCTCCAGTTCCGCCACCTCGTCCAGGTGGTCGCCGTTCATGGGAACAATCCGAACCTTCATGTTCTGTTTCATAAAACCGTAAACTCCTTCCCGCGTCACTGCCGCCCGTCCGGGGCCAGCAGCCGCCGGGCCCCGGCCCAGTCTTCCCGCAGAAGGTCCGAAAGGCCCAGGGCCAGCCGCTCCATAATCTCCCGGTCCTCCGAGGCGGCGAAAAACACCCGCTCCTCACAGGCGTACTCCACAAAGGGCCCGTCGTCCGGCTGGTACTGCCGCAGATACTCCCGGACCAGCCGCTCCCAGTCCCAGCCTGTGCCGCTGAGGCCCGCGCGGAGGAACCGGCTCCGCTGAAACTCCCCCGCCTCCAGCCCCAGGCAGAACCGCTCCCCGTCTTCGGACCAGGCGAAGGGGGCAATATCCTCCTGAAACCAGGTCAGCGGGTCCGCCATGGGCTCCCGCTCCGGGTCCGCCCAGGGGCGGGCGGAGGGAAAACGCCGTTCCAGGCCCCGCCAGCCCCGCCGGAGAAAATAGTCCAGCTCCGGCTTTAAAAGCGGCGCCAGCCAGAAAAACAGCACCCCCGGCGCGCCCGGCGTAACGGCAAGGCCCAAATCCGGCAGGCCGGGAAAATCCTCCGCCGCCACCGCCCCGGCAAAGCCCGCGCTGACGGAGGAAAGCCCCCGGTAGATTGACCCATAGCCCACAAAGCCATCCACCACCAGAAAGCGCCGCGCCGCATCCCGCAGCAGCCGAACCGGCCAGCGGTCTGCCCCGTCCCAGTCCGGCGGCAGGGCCATCACCAGCTCCGCCCGGATGGGATCGACGGCATATCCGCCCGCCTCCACCGTATAGGCCCCCGCCCCCACGGTGGCGGCTTTCCAATAGGGCAGGGCCTCTGTAGGAGGAATCAGCGCAACGTCCAGCCGCAGTACGTCCCCGTCCTCCTCCAGGTCCCAGGCTTGAATGGACCCCAAAACCATCTCCAGGTGGGCCGCGGCGGTTTCCCGCTCCTCCGGGGTGTACCGGGCTTCCCGGCAGGCCTCCCGCCGGAGGGCAATCTCCTCCTGCCGCGCCTCCTCCCGGGCGTCCTCGCTCCGCTCCTGCGCCAGGCGCTCCCGGCGCGCGGTCCACCACGCCCTTCCCAGCACCCAGGCGGCGGACACGGCGAATACGCCGCCAATCACGATTGCAGCCGCCCCGAACTCCGCCAGCGCAAGACAGAGCACAAGGGTCAGGATAATTCCGGCAAATATCCGTTTCCAGGGGATACGTTTTTTCATGCCTCCTCCTCCCGGCTGTACAGGGCGATGCCCAGAAGAATCACCCCGCCGCCCAGTATTACCAGCGGCCCGGGCCCCTCGCCAAACAGCAAAAGTCCCCACACGGAGGCCAGCACCGGCTCCAGCAGGTTTGCCGTGGAGATAAAGGCCGGGGGCAGGTACTTGAGCCCCCAGCTGAAGACACTGTGTCCCAGCAAGGTGCAAAATACCGCCATCCCCAGGCCCGCCAGCAGGTTCACGGGTCCCCAGCCCGCCAGGGCCCAGCCCCCCGCCAGGGCGGCGGCCAGCACCGTGCACGCCGCCGCAGAGTAAACCAGGGTTGTGTACGCCGTTGTAGAGAGCTTCCTCCGGCAGACGGCTCCCAGCATGGTATAAACCGCCATGCACGCCGATCCCGCCAGGGCAAACAAGTTCCCCCGGAGGGCGGTTCCTCCCCCGCCCTCCGCCAGGGCCACCGCCACGCTGCCGCCGAAGGCCAGCAGCACCGCCGCCCAGGCCCGGCGGCTGAGCTTCCGCCCCAGAACCAGCGCCGAGGCCAGGGCCACGAACAGCACCTCCGTATCCACCAGCACCACCGCCGCAGCGATGGACGTCCAGCGGAGGGATTCAAAGTAACAGGCAAAATGGACCCCCAGGAAAGCTCCGCTGAGGAGGCTCAGCAGCAGCTCTCTCCGTCCAAGGTCCCGGAAATCCTCCCGCCGCAGCCAGGCCGCCGGGGCCAGCAGCAGGGCGGAAAACGCCATGCGGTAAAAGGCCAGCACCAGGGACGGAGCCGTGGACCAGCGGACAAACACGGCGGAAAGAGACACCCCCGCCACGCCCAGGAGGACGGCGAAGCGCTTCATCCTGCCGCCTCCCTCCGGTGTTCCAGGTGGATGCCGATATGGCCGATTCCCAGAATCACGGCTCCCGGCAGCATCCACCAGGCCCGCCCGTAGACGCCCAGCAGAAAGAAGGCCAGTACCGGCAGGCTGGCCCCCGCCACGGGAAAGCACAAAAGTCCGGCAGTAAAGTCCGCCATGGTCCGGGAGCTTCGGAAGTAGCGGACCCACCAGAATTCATACAAAACCATCAGCGCCGCCGCTGCCGCCAGCCACCAGCTCCAAGGGGACCAGGGGCGGAGGCAGATACCCCCGCTCAGCAGGGCCCCGCAGGTGACCCAAACCTGCCCGGTCCGCTCCAGCAGGGTGAGGCGGCGCTTTTCCCGGGACGGGTCATAGCCCTGGGGCTTCCGTCCGGCCCAGAGGAGATTTGGAATCGTCAGCCCCAGGAGGAATAAAGCCCCCAGCCAGGAAAGTCCGATCCTCTCCATCACCCCTTGGCCTCCAGCCAGTTCCTTCCCCAGTGGGCCTCCGCCGTCAGGGGCACGCTGAGGCGGACCACGTGCTCCATCTCCTCCTCCAGCAGCTTCGCCACGGCCTCCGCCTCGTCCTCGGGGCACTCCACAATCAGCTCGTCATGGACCTGGAGAACCAGCCGGGCGGCGGGCCTCTCCGCCTTGAGCCGCTTCCACACCGCCACCATGGCCAGCTTCATCACGTCCGCCGCCGTACCCTGGATGGGCATGTTCAGCGCCACCCGCTCGCCGAAGGACCGCATATTTTTATTGGAGGAGGTCAGCTCCGGAAGGCTCCGGCGGCGGTGGAGCAGCGTTTCCACAAAGCCCGCCTCCCGGGCCTTTTCCACCACCTCGTCCATGTAGCGGCGAACGCCGGGGAAGGTCGCAAAATACACCTCCATATAGTCCCTGGCCTCCGCCACGGTGACCCCCAGGTCCTGGCTGAGGGAGAAGGCCGAAATGCCGTACACAATGCCGAAGTTCACCGCCTTGGCCCGGCGGCGCATCTCGTGGGTCACGTCCTCCCGGGCCACGTGGAAGACCTTGGCCGCCGTCTCGGCGTGGAAGTCGCCCCCCGCCAGAAACGCCGCCTGCATAGCCTCATCCCCGGCGATGTGGGCCAGGAGGCGCAGCTCAATCTGGGAGTAGTCCGCGTCCACCAGCACGCAGCCCTCCGCCGCCGTGAACATCCGGCGGAACTCGCTGCCAAGGTCCGTCCTGGTGGGGATGTTCTGCAAATTCGGCTCCGTAGAGCTGAGGCGGCCCGTGGCGGTGACGGTCATCTGAAACCGGGTCCGCACCCGCCCGTCGGGGTCCATGGCCTTCAAAAGGCCGTCGGCGTAGGTGGATTTCAGCTTGGCGTACTGCCGGTACTCCAGCACGGCGTCCACAATGGGGTGCTGGAGCTTTTCCAGCACGTCGGCGTTGGTGGACCAGCCGGTTTTCGTCTTCTTCCCATGGGGCAGGCCCAGGCGCTCGAACAGCACCTCCCCCAGCTGCTTCGGGGAGTTGATGTTGAACGTTCCCCCGGCCATATCGTAAATGGCGGCCTCCTGCCCGGCAATCCGGGCGGAAAGGCTCTCGCCGAACCCCGCCAGCGCCCGGGCGTCCACGCCGCAGCCCGTCCGCTCCATCTCCGCCAGCACCCGGCAAAGCGGCAGCTCGGCAGTCTGGAACAGTTCCCATTGGTTCCGCTCCCGGAGCTTTTCCAAGAGGGTTTTGTACAGCGCGTCCACCGTCCCGGCGTAGCTGTCCAGGGCCAGCTCCGCCTGCTGGGGGTCCTCCAGCAGGGTGAACGCCTCCGGGTCCAGGAACCGGGGCTTTGGCAGCTCCTTATTGTAATAGGCCACCGACAGCCGCTGAAGATCGTAGCTCCCCGCCGTGGCGTCCAGCAGGTAGGCCGCCAGGGCCGTGTCGAATACAAAGCCCTCCGCAGGAAGGCCGTTTTCCAGCAGCGTCCGCGTCAGGTCCTTGACGTTGTGGGAGACCTTTTTGATATCCTCCGAAAAAAGCGCCTGCAAAAGGCCGTTCCAGTCCCCCTGAAAATGCTGAAAGAACAGCTCCGCCGTCACAGCCTCGTTTTCCCCGGTCCAGCAGACCACGGAAACCCCCGTCAAATCCGGCAGGGCCAGAAGGGACACATGGTCCGCCGCCCGCCAGGCCGCCAGCAGCTTCTCCGCCTGGTCCCGGCTGCTTACCCGCTCAATGCTCCAGGCGGGAGCCGGGCGCTCCGCCGCCGGTTCCGCCGCTGCGGCATTGACGCTGAGGCCGAATTTCTCAATGAGCTTCGTAAACTCCAGCTTCAAAAACAGCGGATACGCCTCCGGGCCCGGGGCCCGGCGAAGGTTGTCCTCCGGCCGGAAGTCCAGCGGCGCGTCGGTCACGATGGTAGCCAGCCAGAAGGACTGCCGGGCCCCGGCCTCCCCCTCCGCCAGCTTTTTCACCATGGCGGGCTTGGCCGGGGTCCCCGGCGCTGTCACAATCTCCGGCATGTGGGCATAGAGATGGTCAATGGAGCCGTACATCCGCACCAGGCCCATGGCGGTCTTCTCCCCCACGCCCTTTACGCCCGGAATGTTATCGGAGCTGTCCCCCATCAGGGCTTTCAGGTCGATCATATGGATGGGGTCGAAGCCGTACGCCTCCCGGAAGGCCGCCTCCGTGTAGTCCACGGTGGTGGTCTGGCCCATGCGGGTGGAAACCAGCTTCACCTTCGTATGCCCGGTAATGAGCTGGAGGCTGTCCTTGTCCCCCGTCACCACCACGCACTCCCAGCCCGCCGCGGCGCATTTTTGGGAGATGGTGCCAAGCAGATCGTCGGCCTCCCAGCCCGCCAGCTCGTAGCGGGGAATGTTCAGCGCGTCCAGCACCTCTTTCAGCACCGGCACCTGCATCCGCAGCTCCTCCGGCATGGGCTTCCGGGTGGCCTTGTAGGCGGCGTCCGCCTTGTGGCGGAACGTGGGGGCGTGCACGTCGAAGGTGACGCAGAGGGCGTCGGGGGCCTCCTCCCCCTCCAGGCGCAGAAGCGTCGTCAAAAAGCCGAAGACGGCGTGGGTATAGAGCCCGTCCCGGGTTGTCAAAGGCCGTATGCCGTAATAGGCCCGGTTGATGATGCTGTTCCCGTCGATGACCATAAGCTTCATTTGGAAACTCCTCCGATTTCAGGCAGAATTGCAATAGCCTGCGGATTGTACCATAAAAGCCAGGGCTCTTCCGGTATCATCCGCCGCATTCTCCGGCTGATCCCCAGGGGCGGGAAAAACGGCCGAAATCCACTCTAACGTCTGCTTCGCGGCTATTATACCACGTCCGGTCCAGATTCACAACAGCGGGATAAGCGGTTTTTTCGTTTCCGCATTGTTACCTTTTGTTCCGTATCTGTCGTTTTTTCATCCTGAAAAGCTGATATACTGTTTATGTAAGTTTTATGCAGAAAAGGAGCTCTGCCTATGCGCCGTTTGGAATTATTCTCTTTGATTCTGGCCTGTCTTCTCACCCTTGCCGCCTGCGGAGGCGAAGCGGAGGACCATGACGCCGCCCAGAGCCCGCCGGACCAGGACCCGCCGGCTCAAAACGGCAGCGTAGACGTAACCGTCTTCGACTGCGGGGGACTGGCAGTAGCCCTGCCCAGCAGGTATCTGGACCTGCTCCGGGTGGATACGGACTTCCACGACGCCGGGGAGAGCTGGAAGCCCCTGATCTCCGTTTACGACAAAGCCTCCTACGAGGCTGCCGAGGAGGCGTTCGGCGAAGGCGGCGGCTTCCTTTTCGGCTTTCTCGAAATGGATCAGGCGGCTTTCGAGCAGCACATCAGCGCCAACGGAACCGGCATGGAAATCTTTGCCTCCGACGGCGGCGATCGGTACTTTGCCTACAGCTATCCCACCGACGTTCAGTTCTGCCGCCCCACGCCCGGCGGGATCATTGACATCGAAAGCAGCGACTGGAAGGAATGGGAGGAGCTGAACCGAATCGGCCCTCTGGTCCGGGAGGATTTCCTTACCCGGAACGGCCTCCGGCCCTTCGACGTGCAGGAATTCCTGGACCAGCGGGCGGAGGCCGGGGGCTACGTCTGCGTGCGCTACTACCCCGGTGACAGCGGGGACGGCGGCATGTGCCTGTATTACCAGCTCCTCCTCACCCAGCCCGCCCGGAAGGGCGAGGGCGGCGTATGGGCGGTGGACCAGTGGCTGGACGAATATGGGAACCGGTCCTTCTACTTCCCCGACAGCGGCATGCCCTCCGCCGAATATTACGCCCGGCTCCAGGCAGAGTGCGACGCCGGGCTCCGCCCCGAATTTCTGACTCCTGCCGGAGCGGCGGAGGCCTTCGTACGGGACTATTTCGGATATGAGACCGCCGGAAGCCGCTTTGAGCAGGTTTCGGAGGTGGACTACGGTTATATGGAGCGGAACCGGTATCTCCAGCAGATGGATCTGGACCTGCTGCTGGACCCGGATGATGTGGACGGCATGGAGCTGCTGGACTGCATAGAGGAGGCCACAGCTGAGAACTGGCGCCTTCTGAGCCGGTACGGCGCCAGCTGGTTCCGGCCGCTGATGGACGCGGTGTCCAAGGCCGCCGTGGGACAGGACCAGCAGCGGCGGGACAGGGCGGTTATGGCCTTTCTCCTGGCGGTCCGGGACGAAGACGCGGATTTTCAAACGCCCCCCAGCGCGGTTCTCCTGGCCCAGGAGACGGCGGACCCGGCGGCGTTCCGCGCCGCCCTGGCGGAGCTTTCGGAGGAGGACCGGGCCTATATTCAAAAGGCCGTCCCGGGGCTGTGATAAAAAAATTTTTCACCTTTCCAAAGTATTCTCATGCCGCCCCTTGCTTTTCTCCTTCGTTTGTATTAGAGTAGGAGTATCAAATACAAAAAAGGAGACTGTCAACATGAAAGTTCTGGAAACCAAGAACGCCCCCGGCGCCATCGGTCCCTATTCCCAGGGGTTTGAAGTGAACGGTTTTGTCTACACCTCCGGCCAGATTCCCGTGGATCCCGCCACCGGCGAGGTTCCCGAGGGAATCGCCGCCCAGGCGGAGCAGAGCTGCAAAAACGTGGGCGCCATCCTGGAGGCCGCCGGAGCCGGTTTCGGCAAGGTCTTCAAGACCACCTGCTTCCTGGCCGACATGGGCGACTTCGCCGCCTTCAACGAGGTCTACGCCAAGTATTTCACCTCCAAGCCCGCCCGCTCCTGCGTGGCCGTAAAGGCTCTCCCCAAGGGAGTCCTCTGCGAGATTGAGGCCATTGCCGCGAAGTAACCATTCCAGGCACCGTCCCATAAGATAAGAGTCGCCTCCTTCGCCCGAAGGAGGCGGCTTTTATTATTTCCGAACGCTTCGCCCGGAAGCAGTATCATGTACTTAGAGCCTATCCGCAAATAATCAAAGATGGACAGGAAAGAGCTTTCTCCAGAC
>CAJUBX010000017.1 GCA_910585165.1 uncultured Oscillibacter sp.
TCCCCCCCCCCCCCCCCCCCCAGTTGGAAGGAATTGGAAGGCCATTTGCATTAGTAACGGCTCTTCAATATTATTCGGAGATCAAAAAGCAGCTGTCGGAACTGGAGATTCCCTGCTGTACCGTGGACGCCTATGTTGTCTGGAAGCATCTGGACGGTTTCCGCAAGGTTTACCAGATGCTGGACGCGGAATCCCAGGGGATTTACGCCGCGCTTCTGCTCAGCCGGATAAAGGGAGACCCCTCCGGCATCCGGGGCCTTTGCTCCGGCGGGCAGTACTTTGCCCTGCCTGAGTTCCGGTTCTGCGGATCTCAGGAGAGCTTTGTAGACTGCGGCGCGTTTACGGGGGAAAATGTTGAGACCTTCCTTTGGAACATCTCCGGCCTGTTTCACAAAATTTATGCCTTTGAGGGGAACCCGGCGGCTATGGCGGCCATGCGGAGGCGTCTTGCCCGCCAGGGAGAGGTGTGGCTGTTCAAGGAGGGACAGATTGTCCTGGAAGAAAAATTCGTCGGAGCGAAGAGCGGCGTGCAGGTTCCGGTCAGCCTGAATGAAACGAACCCCGCCGGCAGTTCCATAGACTGGGACTTTGGAGGCTGCCAGGTGGAGCAGACGGCCCTTGACGCGTATTTCCGGGAGCGGGGAGAAGAGAAAATCACCTTTTTGAAAGCGGACATCGAGGGCGCGGAGTGGGACATGCTCCACGGCGCGAAAGAGCTTATTCAAAGGGGAAAACCCAAAATTGCCGTCTGCATTTATCACAGCGCCTATGACCTTTTCCGCATCCCGCTGCTTTTGAAAACCTGGGTCCCGGAATACCGGATGGCGGTGCGCCACCATTGGAACGGCTTTTCGGAGACCGTTTTATACTGTTATGTGTGAGGAATGATGATTTGAATTTCTACCAGAACAAGCGTGTTTTCATCACCGGCCACACCGGCTTCAAGGGCTCCTGGCTCTCGGCACTTTTGTCCATGGCGGGGGCGGAGGTGACGGGCTTTTCCCTGCCCCCCGCCGGGGAGGAAGCCCTGTTCAAGCTGGCGGACGCCGGGCGGAACATACATTCCGTGTTCGGCGACATCCGGGACTTTGAGGCGCTGAAGGCCGCCTTCGGCGAGGCGCGGCCCGAAATCGTTCTGCACTTAGCCGCTCAGCCCATTGTGCGGGAGGGCTACCGGGACCCTGTCGGCACCTACCACACCAACGTCATGGGGACGGTGCATATTTTGGAATGCGCGCGGCTGTTTGGCGGGGTGAGGAGCCTTTTAAACGTCACCACCGACAAGGTCTATCAGAATAACCGCTGGCCCTGGGGCTACCGGGAGAATGACCGGTTGAACGGCTTCGATCCCTACGCGAATTCCAAGTCCTGCTCCGAGCTTGTGACAGACAGCTACCGGAAGAGCTTCTTTTCGGACGGGAGGACGGCGGCCAGCACCGCCCGGGCAGGAAACGTTATCGGCGGCGGAGATTTTTCGCCGGACCGGATTGTCCCGGACTGCATCCGGGCGGCCCGGGCCGGGCGGACGATCCAAATTCGGAACCCGGACTCTGTCCGGCCCTACCAGCACGTGCTGGAACCGCTGGCGGCCTATCTTCGAATTGCCAGGCGGCAGTATGAGGACGGGCGCTTTGCCGGGTGCTACAATGTGGGGCCGGACGCCTGCGACTGCGTTTCCTCCGGCGAACTGGCGGAGCTGTTCTGCCGGGCCTGGGGGGACGGCGTCTCCTGGGAGCATACCGGAGACAATGGTCCCCATGAAGACGCCGTTTTGAAGCTGGACTGCTCCAAAATCCGATGCGAACTGGGGTGGGAGCCCCGCTGGCACGCGGACCGGGCGGTGGCGGAGACGGTGGAGTGGACAAAGGCCTGGCTGTCCGGGCAGGATATGGCTGCATTTACGAGAGAGCAGATACGGCGGTTTTTTGCGGAAGACGAAACGGCAGGGGGAGGGCGGAAATGAACGGCTTTATAGAAATCAACACGGAGACAATGGTCCCCCCGAAGGCGGGAGACGGCCTGTTTGAAAACCGGGCGGCCTTGGTGGAGATGCAGGGGGATATCCCCGAAGTGACCATTATACTGCTGGCGTTTAACCGGCTGGAAAAAACTAGGCGGTGCGTGGAAAGCGTGCTGGCCTATACGGACAAGATTGATTATGAGCTGCTTCTCATCGATAACGGCTCCGGCGACGGGACGCTGGAATATTTCCAGTCCGTGGAGTGTCCCCGAAAGAGGATTGTACGGGTTACGAAAAATATTGGTCCGGGCTATCCGCTGTTAGGGCTGGACGTGAACCATCTGGGGAAATTTGTGTGCGGATTGTCAAACGATATCATTGTAACGCCCCGCTGGCTGGAAAACCTGCTGGCCTGCATAAAATCCGACCCGAAAATCGGCCTGGTGAACCCGCTGTCCTCCAATACATCCAACCTGCAGGAGGCGGATTTCTCCTATGCGGACTACGGGGAGATGCAGGAAAAGGCGGCGCGGTTCAACCGCTCCGACCCGCGGAAGTGGGAGGACCGGCTGAGGCTGATTACCTTGGGCACTTTATACCGCAAGGAGGTTTTGCTGGCGTCCGGCTGGCCCTTGGGCGACGCGGGATTTTTCCACGATTTCGGCGACGACGATATGATCTTCAAGGTCCGCCGCCTGGGCTACCGGACTGTGCTGGCAGGGGACACCTGGATTTGCCACGACCACGACCTGCGGCGCGGAGAGGGCAAGGACCCGGCGGAATTCCAGAGGTCCCTTGAAATCGGGTGGGAGAATTTCCGGGAGAAGTACTTCGGCGTGGACGCCTGGGGGGATGTAAACAATTACTACATTCCCCACCTGAAGCATTTTCCGCCGCCGAGGGTTTCCGGTCCGGCACGGGTGCTGGGCGTGGACGTCCGCTGCGGCACCCCGGTTTTGGACATCAAAAACTGGCTGCGGAAATTCGGGATTTTTGATGTGGAGCTCTCCGCCTTTACCCAGGACCCCAAATACTGGGTGGACCTGAAAACCATCTGCGCCGGGCCGGTTCTCTGCGACCGGGAGGAATTTTTGGCGGACTCCTTTTTGCCGGAATATTTCGATTACGTGGTTGCGGACCGGCCTCTGAACCGCTACCATGAGCCGCAGAAAATGCTGGACGGCCTGTTCTCCCTGTGCAAGACGGGCGGAGCGGTGATTTGCAGGCTGAAAAACACATATTCCTACCAGAAATACGCCTACCTTCTGGGACAGCGGAGCGTATATGACCGGGAGTTTTCCTATGACATCCCGGTGGAGGTCTTCCGCGGGGCGCTGGACCGCCTGGGGACGGTGAAGGCCGTTATTGCGGTCCCCTTTGGCCTGGGTGAGGAGTCCTGCCGTGTGGTGGACAGCCTGATTCCGGCGGAGCTGCCGGAGAGCCAGCGGGAGGACCTTTTGGGAAGGATGCTCTGCAAAGAGTACCTGTTCTTTACGGAAAAACGGTAATACCACATACGGGAGCGTGAGAGGCTATGGATTTTGAGGCTCTGCTGGACCGCTACGGGGCCGGCGAAAATTTGGAGGAAAAGCAGCGGTGCGCCGCGGAGTTTGCGGAGGCCGTCCGGCCTTTGCGGATTGTAATTTACGGGGCGGGAGCCGCCGGGGTTTCCCTGCTGCGCTCCCTGCGCCTGCACGGCATGGAACCGCTCTTTTTTGTGGACCGGCGCTGGCGGGAGTGCGGCAGTACAGACGGCGTCCCGATGCGCGGCCCGGAAGCGCTGGCGGAGGTAAACCATCCGGATGTCCTGGTGATTCTGGCCATTAATGCGGAGGTTATCCGAAAATTCAACAGGGAGCCCCTTGAAAATATTAAAACATACAGCCCTGACGCCGCAGTCATTCATACGGGAATTCATGTCACGAATCTCTTGCAGTCTATCCACTGCTACAGCATGCTGACGCGCGGCGAGCGGTTTGACTTGGCGGAATGCCTGGACTGCGGCGCGGAGACCGGAGGGTGCCTCCTTTACCGGCAGTACCTGCGTAAGATTGCGTCGGGCCGGACGATTCTGGCGAAAAATCCAAGCAAAAAGTTTGACTGGTTCGGCTATATTATGGGCCAGCGGTGCACGCTGAAATGCAGGGATTGCTGTGAACGTGTGCCCTACTTTGAGCATCCGGTGTTTTCCGAGTGCGGCGAGATACTTTCGGACTGCTCTAAAATCGCCGCCAGCAGCGAGTTCATCCGCTACATTGAGTTAATTGGCGGCGAACCGTTCCTGCATCCACAATTCCGGCAGGTGCTGGAGGGGCTTTTGCAAATTGAGAACGTGGGCTATGTCAAAATCTTTACCAATGGTACGGTGGTTCCCAAGGCCGATTTACTGGAGGTTTTGAAAAATCCCCGTGTTGTCATTAACCTCTCCAACTATACCGCCCAAGCGAAGGGAATTCATCTGGAGAATATCCGCCGCACGCGGGAGGCGCTGGAGGCGCGGAAAATCCGGTATGTCTTCAGCGAGAGCAAGGAGTGGACGGACTGGGGCGGTTTTCACGACAGGGGCCGCGGGGACGGAGAGCTGGCGTATAACGCCGCCCATTGCTTTTGCTATAACTGCCACCGGGTATTTCAGGGGAAGCTCTACCGCTGCCCGCATCAATACGCAGGAATTCAGCAGGGCAGAATGGAGCCCGTCGAGGGCGAGTACATCGACTTAAACGCCTGGGGCCCGGAGGAGCTTGCCCGAAAGCTGGACGCGTTTGAGGAGCTTCCGTTTACAGACGCATGCCGCCGCTGTGACATGCCCTTTGACTGCCCGGTGATTCCGGCGGGCGTTCAGTTGGATTGAGGAGGCGCTATGAAATACAAAGACCACAAGGATTGGGCCGCCTATAAGGAATTCTTTACGCGGCAGTTCGGGATTGAAGAAAGCTATATACTCTGCGGGGCAGGAAAAGGCGCACAGGTGCTGGCCGAATTATTTCCCGCCATGAACATCCGCTGTTGCCTGGATAAAAACGCAGCGCAGGTTTCCATGGGGGAGCAGGACGTATTTCCCTATGAGATTCTTAAAAGCCCTGGCGCCGCAAAGCAGAAATTCATTATCACGGCGGGGTGTGAGTATTACACGGAAATCAGGAGTGTTCTTCTCAGTTACGGCGTATCGGAATCGCATATCTGCAGTTTACCCGAGATTTTTCATTTTTGGGGAGAACGCTACGCAGGGAAAATGCTTACAACCGTCTGCAACGCCATATTGCTGACAAACTGTAATCTGAGGTGCCGCTCATGCAGCCAGTTTATTCCTTACGCCAAACGCTACCGCTACAACAGCGCGGAGGACGTTATAAAAAATCTGGATCAGTATTTTCACGTTTTCGGCTATGTCAAGGATTTGTGTTTGGTTGGCGGCGAGACAATGCTCTACAAAGAGCTGGGGCAGGTTTGCAAACATGTTCGGGAGTATTTTCCAGATCGATACCATGAGCTGAAGCTGTTTACAAACGGGCTGGTGGTTCCAAAAGCGGGGGCGCTGGAGGAGCTTTCCAAACTGGAGCGGGTGAATGTCCTGATCAGCGATTATACCTGCGGCGTGCAGAAAGGGCCGGGCGGACTGATAGAATCTCTGGAGAAATATCAGATTCCGTACACGCTGAACAATTCCTTTGGCCAGTCGTCGGAATACCAATGGTTTGATTTCGGCGACCCTGCTGTACGCAAGGAGGGGGAAGCGGCGGAACGTTTTGAAAAATGCTCCCTGGCCTGCCAACATTTGATTGACCGGAAAATATACTACTGCGCCCCATCCTTTGGCGCATCTATTGGGAATACGACAGAACTGGACGGGCCGGAATGCTGCCTGGACTTATCGGAATTGGAGGACCTCGCTCCTTCGGAGCGGGCGGACCAGATCGGAAAGTTCAGCCTTGGATTTCTGGATCGGGGCTGTCTGGAATTCTGTAAATTCTGCAACGGGTATGGAGTAGATGTCAACCGCCGTTATGTCAGGGCAGGGGAACAATGCTGAAAAAGGAACAGGAACTGCGGGAGTTCCAGGCCGCGTTCTCCTTCCTGGAAGGCGGGACGGCGATCCTGTACGGAACCGGACAGTATACGGAGCTGCTGGCCGGCGCGCCGCTGCCCTTTCGGCTCATCGGCCTGATGGACCGGAACAGGACGGGAGGCGTTTTCTGCGGCCTCCCGGTTCTAGGCGAGGAGGAAGTTCGGCGCAGCGGCTGCAAGACCATGATTCTTGCGGCGAATCTCTCCTCAGCGCCGCAGATTTACCGGCGCATCAGGGACTTCGCCCAGGACTGCGGCATTACGGTTTACTACATGAATGGGCGGAATCCCGCCGAGGAACCAACTGAGATTGTCCCGCCCTCCGATTGGGCATGGAGCAAAGAGGGACTGCTTGCGAAGGCGATGGAATACGATGTGGTTTCCTTTGACCTTTTTGACACGCTGATTGCCAGAAAGTGCCTTCTGCCGGAAGCGGTCTTTTCGATTGTGGAACGGCGGGCACGGAATATGGGAGTCATCCTGGATGACTTCGTCTTCCGCAGACAAGAGGCGGAAAGAGCCCTGTATCACGGCGGAAAGCCCTGGCATCAGCTGGACGATATCTATGAATGGCTTTGCAGAGCATACGGTATTTCGCCCGACTGTGCAAAGCGGCTCCGGCAGATGGAACTGGATGTGGAGCTGGAGCTGATACGCCCAAGGGAGGACATGGTTTTCTGCTATGCGAAGCTGCTTGAACAGGGCAGGCATGTCATCGTCACGTCGGATATGTATTTGACCGGAACCCAACTGGCGCCGCTTCTTCACAAGTGCGGCATTGAAAACGCGGAGATACTGGTCTCCAATGAGCGCAAGAGCAGCAAGCACCTGGGGACCCTGTTTCAAATCCTGCGGGAGCGCTTTCCCGGAAAGCGGATTTTGCACATTGGGGACAATCCACGCTGCGACGTGGAAAACGCGCGGAAAAACGGCGTCGGCGCAAGGCTTGTTCCCAGCGCCGACGCGTGGATGGAGGCCTGCGGCCTGGGAAATTTGAAAACTGCCAGCCTTAAAGTGTACGAGCTGTTTGCGCAAAGGTGTTTCTCCTCTGCGTTCCCCCTGGATTCCGCCCAAAAAAGAATCCTTATTTCCAGGCCGGAGGATGTCGGCTATCTGTTTTTCGGCCCGCTGGCCGTTGGATATCTGGCGTGGCTGGCGGAGCGGCTCCCGGAACAGGGAATTGACCGGATTCTCATGGTTTCCCGGGACGGATACCTGTTTTGCCGGCTCTATCAGCGGATTCAAAAGCACCGGGGCGGGCTTCCCAGGGCGGACTATTTTCTCACGTCCCGGCGCTGCGCCGGAACGGCGTCCCTGAAGAGCGGGGAGGACGTGCGGTTCCTGTTTGAAAGCGTCTGCTACAGCAGGGACATGCGCTTCGGGGAGATGCTGGGGAAAATTTTCGGGCTCGCCTCCGGGCGGACGGCCCCGGCGGCGGACTGCACGCTGGGGGAGCTGGGCTGGGAGGAGGCGTGGAAGCGCCTGGAGCGCGGCTATCTCCGGCAGATTCTGGACCGTGCGGCGGAGGAGCGGGAACGGTATCTGCGCTATATCGGCTCCCTGGGCCTCTCCGGGGAGCGGATTGGAATGATGAACTTTGTGGGCCGGGGCGTCACCCAGAGATGCCTGCAATCCATCCTCGGGAAAGGGCTGACCGGATTTTACTTTGCGCTGGAGTGCGACAGCGCCCATATTCTGAATTCCGGGGAGGCGCTTTCCTGGTATCCGGAGCGGCTGTCCACCCACACCGGCAGAAGGAAGCTGGCGGAGCAGCTTCTGCTAGGTGAAACGGTGTTTTCCGCGCCCTGCGGTGCGGTGGTGAATTTTTCAAAGAGCGGCGATCCGGTTTACGAGGAGACCGCAAAGGAGCGGGCGGCCCTGGTACAGGGGTGCCACCGGGGAATTTTGGAGTATCTGGAGGACGTCCTCACGGTCAATGGCGGCCTGGAGGGATTCGCGGAGGCCGTGGATGCGGCGGACGGGATATTCGGCCTGCTGCCGGACGGACGGTTCCGGCTTTCCGGTGAGATCAGAGCCGGCTTCCGGTTTGAGGACCGGTTTGACGGTATGTGCGATAGGAAGTGAACGATGGACGGTATGTTGGACCGCGGGCTGGAGAACCCTAGGGAGCGCAGCTTTTTAAAGGCCCTGGAGCGGTTGAAAGACAAGACGCTGCTGATTTACGGCGCAGGCGGCTTCGGCGTGGAGATGTTCCGGGCCCTGCGGGCGGAGGGCCTTTCGGCGGCCGCCTTTTTGGACCAAAACGCGCAGGCCCTCCGGGAGCGGGAGGGCGCCGCCGTGTATGCGCCGGGGAAAGCCCCGTTCCCAATGGAAGAATGCGCGGTGCTCTTTTGTATTGTGATGGATTTGGAGGAGAGGCGGAAGGTTCTGGCCCGGCTCCGGGAGCTGGGCTATCCGCTGGTTCTGGAGGGACAGGCGCTTCGCGCGCTGCTGGTACAGCCGGACGACCGGCGCGGGGAATCTCTGGCGGAGTATTACGAAAGCCGGCGCGAGAAGATCAAAGAGGCCAGAGGGCTGTTTTGCGACGGCGGCAGCCGGGAGCTGTACGACCAGGTTGTATTTTCCCACGCCACCGGGGAATACGGCGGCTGCGAGCGGCTGGAGCGACCCCTGAGGGAGCAGTATTTTCCCCCGGACATCGCGCCGGAAAAGGGCTGGCGGCGCTTTGTGGACTGCGGCGGCTATACCGGCGACACGGTGGAGAATCTTTTGCCCCGGGTTGGCTCCTTTGAAGCCTGCGCTGTATTCGAGCCGGATTCCCGCAATTTTGCGGCGATGGCAAAGCGGCTTGCCGGACTGCGTGAGCGGATCGGCCAGCGGTTCTTGTTTCCCTGCGCCGTGAGCGGCGGCGCGGAAATGCATGGCTTTTCCTCCGGGACGGGGTCCGGGGGCCTGTGCGCCTCCGGAGGGACGGCGGTGCAGACGGTGTCGCTGGACATGGCGGTTCCGGACTTTCACCCGACGCTGATCAAGATGGACATTGAGGGCGCGGAGCTGTCCGCGCTGGCAGGGGCGCGGAATTTGATCCGGCGGGACCGGCCGGACCTTG
The DNA here is from genome assembly GCA_910585165.1 of uncultured Oscillibacter sp. Classification (GTDB taxonomy): domain Bacteria; phylum Bacillota; class Clostridia; order Oscillospirales; family Oscillospiraceae; genus Oscillibacter. Next base: position 9,096 of record CAJUBX010000017.1, read on the forward strand.
CTGTCTGCACGTACCATGCGGTGAACCACGTCTGGGATATCCCCCTGCTTTTGAACAGCTGGGGGCTGGGATACCGCTTCTATCTGCGCTGCTATAACGCGTATACAATGGAAACGGTGCTCTACGCCTTCGCACGGGAAGGAGAGGATGCATAATGGGCTTTGACATGAAGCGGGCGGAGCTGCACGAACGCCTTCCGCTGGATATGCCCTTCTCGGTGCATATTTTCCCCTCGTTTTACTGCAACTTCCGCTGCGGATACTGCCTGCACAGCCTGGACGCGGACCGCCTGGCGGCGAAGGGATTTCAACGGCAGCATATGGAGTTCGGCGTTTACCGCAAGGCGCTGGCGGACATGTCCGCCAAGGGCTGGCGCTTGAAGGCGCTTATTTTCGCGGGGCACGGGGAGCCGCTTCTCCACCCCGAGATCGCAAAGATGGTGGCCCTGGCGAAGGAGAAGGGGATAGCGGACCGGGTGGAGATTGTGACAAACGGCTCCCTTCTGACACAGGACCTGTCGGACGCGCTGATCGCGGCGGGACTGGACCGGCTTCGGATTTCCCTCCAGGGGGTTACGACGGAGCAGTACCGGGAGGTATCCGGCGTGCGGATCGATTTTGAGAGGTTTATGGAGCAGCTGCGGTATTTTTACCGCCAAAAGCGGGAGACGGAGGTCTATATCAAAATCATCGATCTTGCGCTGAAGGAGCCGGGAGACCGGGAGCGCTTCGAAGCCCTGTGCGTCGGCGCGGCGGATGTGCACGCGGTGGAATACGCCATTCCCTTTGTCCCGGAGATTGACCTCGGGACGGTTTCCGGCAACTGTAAGCAGGGGAACCGCCGGCGCTCCGCCATCTGTTCCATGCCGTTTTACATGATGGTGCTCTATCCCAACGGGGACGTGCTGCCCTGCTGCGCCACGGACCAGCCCGCCGTATTCGGGAATGTGCTGGAGGAGGATATCACGGAAATCTGGCGCTCCGGGCGAAGGAACCGTTTCCTGCTCCGGCAGCTGGAGGGGGCGCGGACCATCCCGGTGTGCGGCGCCTGTGCGGTTCCCGCCTTCGGATTGCAGGAGGGGGACTATTTGGACGGCTATGCGGAGGAGCTGAAGGCGGCGTACCGCAGGGAGCCGGTCCCGGAAAGGGAGGAGGAACGGGGCCATGTCTGAGATTAAGCCCTTTTCCGGCGTGGACGGCCGGGTCAAACTGGCGGACGCCGTTCCGCTCTGTGCGCCCTTTACCCTGAACGTGTTTCCCTCCAACCGCTGCAATTTCCGCTGCACCTACTGCGCCCAGAGCCGGGGCGGCGAGGCGCTGGCGCGGGAGTACCGGATGCATGGCGAGCTGATGCCGCTGGAGACCCTGGAAAAGGCAATTGCCCAGAGCAGGGAGTTCCCCCGGCCCTATAAGCTGGTGTCCTTCATGGGGCACGGGGAGCCGCTGTGTCACAGGGATTTGCCGAAGATGGTGCGGATGGTCAAGGACGCGGGTATCGCGGAGCGGGTGGACATCATTACGAACGCCTCCCTCCTGACCGCCGAAACCGCCCGGGCCCTTGTGGACGCCGGGCTGGACGTTCTGCGGGTTTCCTTACAGGGTATTACCACGGAGAGCTACCGGAAAACCTGCGGCAGTGCCATTCCCTTTGAGAGGATGCTGTCGCAGCTGCGGTACTTTTATGAGATACGGGGCAGCTGCAGGCTGTTTGTCAAGACCATGGACGTTACGCTGTCGCGGGAGGAGGAGCCGCGGTTTTACGAGATGTTTTCCGGCTGCACGGACCGGATGTTTATTGACAAAGTAAAGCCGGTATACAGCGGCGTGGACTATACGGAGGAAGAGCGCAGCCTGACCGAGGACCGGTACGGGCGGCGGCATGGAAGGTGCGGCGTCTGCGCACAGCCGTTTTACATGCTCAGCCTGTGGCCGGACGGCGGCGTGGCCCCCTGCGATGCCATTTACCGGGCCAATCCCCTGGGAAACGTCCACACCGGGAATCTGGCGGAAATGTGGAGGGGGGAGTCCCTGCGGGCGTTCCGGAAGCTGCAGCTGGAGTACGGGCGCTATACCCATCCGGCATGCAGCCAATGCTGCGCACCGGACGACGTTCAGCAGGAGAGCGATTACCTGGACGGGGACCGGGAGCGGATTTTAAAGCGGCTGGAGTGACGCTTGAAGCGCTGGGAGGGCGGCCCCGCGCCGGGAAGCGGGCCGCGCTTCCCGGCGCGGGGAAAAACGTTCAAGGAGATGGATCATGGAACCCTTTTCATTTCAGGAGACGGGCATCCGGGGCTTGACGCGGATTACGCCGTTTTTCGCCCCGGACGGCCGGGGATATTTCTCCAAGATATTTGAGCAGTCGGTTTTTGCGGGCCACGGCATCCGCCTGCGCCCCTGGGAGGAGCTGCGCTCCTGTTCCCGAAAGGGGGTGCTGCGGGGCCTCCATTTCCAGCGGGTGAACAGCCAGGACAAGCTGGTGCAGGTGCTGCGCGGCGCAGTGTACGACGTGGCGGCGGACCTGCGGGCAGGCTCCCCGACCTTTGGGAAGTGGGAGGGCTTTGAGCTGTCGGCGGAAAACCGGGCCATGCTCTACATTCCGAAGGGCTTTGCCCACGGGTTTTTGGCGCTGGAGGAGGATACGCTTTTCAGCTACCTCTGCGGGGAGCGCTACGACGCGGACTCCGACGGCGGCGTCCGGTGGGACGACCCGGACCTGGGGGTTTGCTGGCCGCTGGAGCGGGTGGAAAACGTCGTTCTTTCCGAAAAGGACGCCGCCCTGCCGTCCCTGCGGGAATTTCTGGAGGCATACGGCCCCCTTCCCGGGGAGGGCCCCGGATGAGGCGGGTGCTGATTACCGGCGTTACCGGATACATCGGGTCCCACCTGGCCCGCAGCCTTCTGGAAGACAGCCTGGTCTTTGGCCTGGCGCGCCGTCCGGTGAACCTGGAGTACATTTCGGATATGGAGGGCCGGCTCCGCCTGCTGCCCTTTGACGGCGGCTATGACAGCGTGGAGGCCGCTGTCCGGGAGGCCCGGCCGGAGATCGTCTACCACCTGGCCGCCTATTATACCGGCGGGCACGGCGCTTTGGAATCGCCCAGGCTGCTGGAAGCCAACATTACGCTGGGGGCCTACCTTCTGGAGGCTATGGCGGCCTGCCGCGTTCCGGCGCTGGTGTACGCCTCCAGCGTAATGGCCCATTACGGGGGAGCGGCGTACCGCCCGCTTAATCTGTACGCCGCCACGAAGCAGGCGTTCGCAGACCTGCTGGCCTATTACACGGACGCCGGACTGCTGCGGGCGGCGGGCTTGGTGCTGTCGGACACCTACGGCCCCGGCGACCGGCGGCCAAAGGTGCTGAACCTGGTCAAAGCGGCGGCGAAAAGCGGCGGGGTGCTGGAGCTCTCCGACGGCGGGCAGGACTACGACGCGCTGTTCATCGGCGACGTGGTCCGGGCGTTTCGGACGGCGGGGGAAAGCCTTCCCGCCGGGGGGCCGTTCCAGGTGGCGCCGGAAAAGCCGCTGACGCTGCGGGAGACGGCGGAGCGGATGCTTCGGATAAACGGCGCGTCCGCCAGGCTGTACTGGGGCCGCCGCCCTGCGGCGGAGCGGGAAATCCGCCGGGCCGTCCGCGTTTTCCCGGCGCTTCCCGGCTGGCGGCCGGAGGTTTCCCTGGACGAGGGACTGCGGAGAATGTGGGAACCGTAATATGCGAAGGGGCGGGCCGAAGGCCCGCCCCTTTTTTACAGCTTGCCGCCTAAAGGATGCGCGTTCCCCTGCAAGTCAGGGACCCTTCTTCCCGCTCCGCCAGGGGGCGAACAGCCGGGGGGCGATGTCCCGGACCTCCGGCCACATGAAAAAGGCGGCGTGAAAGCCCATTCCCGCTCCCAGGCGGAGCTTTTGATTCAGGGTGTCTGCGTCGTCAAAGAGGACGAAGTGGGCCGCCCCGTCCCGGCTGTAGGTAAAGTACCGGGCGCACAGGTCCTGGGAGAAAAAGACGGCGGGGCTCTCCCGCTCCATGAGCGTTTCCAGGTCCTCCGGAGCAAGGGGACTTCCCTCCCCGGACCGGGCGGGAAGGCGGAAGTCCATGCAGAGCCGCTGTACGTCCAGGGCCAGCCGCCCCGCCCCGCCCGCCCGGGCGGCGGCCTCCTGAAGGTACTGGGAAAAGCTGCCGCCGGAGACGGCGGTGCAGAGAAGGGCCACCGCCCCGGGAGCGGCCGCCGCGTAGCGCTCCGGCAGAAACAGCGCCCGCCGGGAGGCGGACAGCGCCGGAGCCAGAGAGGCGGCGAAGGCCGCCCGGTCCCGGCGGGGAGCCTCCTCAAAGTCCAGCAGCACGCCGGAGTAGCCCCGCCGCCCGCACTCCCGCAGCACCGCGTCCCGCAGGGCCTCCGGGCTGTCGATAAAGGGAGCCTCCCGGTCGCTGACGGACAAAAGGCCCCCCTTGGTCTGCAAAAGCAGGTTCTGCCGCAGCAGCACGGAGCCGGGGCCGACGCGGTAGGCCACATGGGCCAGGCTCCGCCAGCAGCCCAGGGCCTCCCGGGCCGCCTCCGGCGTCACGCCCAGATAAATCTGCAACGCCCACTCCCCCTTGCGCTCAAATTGAAAAGCTGGTATACTTCATTCAAGCCGTTTTTCTCGGAAGCGGCTTCAAGGAATTCTATGCGAGGAGGCCGCCGCCTATGTCCCTTTCCCTGATCCCCGGACGCCTGTTTGAGAGCTGGCAGGCGGTGACGCCGGAGTTTCTGCGCCAGGCGGGAGTGACGCTGCTGCTCAGCGATTTGGACTTCACTCTGGCCCCCAAGTCCGTCCGCCGCCCGGACCCGGCCCTCCGGGCCTGGATTGCGAAGATGAAGGATGCGGGGATTCAGGTGATGATTGTTTCCAACAATCGCTCCGGCTCCCGGGTGACGGAGTTCTGCGCGGATTTGGGCATCCCTTTCCAGGGCCATGCCGGAAAGCCCTCCACCCGCGGACTGGAAGCCGCCATGGCCCGGGCGGGGGCGGACCGCGTCCATACCGCCATGCTGGGGGACAAGCTGCTGACGGATATGCTGGCGGCCAACCGGGCCGGGGTGCTGGCGCTGATGGTGGAGCCCCTGGGCGGGGCCGTGACGCTGTGGCAGAAGGTGCTCCACGCGCTCCAGGCCCCCTTCAAGGCGGCCTGCCGCCGCCGGGCGGAAAGGCGGCCGTAAAGGGCGGCGAAAATATTTTTGCATGCCTGCAGACAATCGGCGGAAAAATACTTGCAATCAACGGCGGGATGGGATAAAATAGCTACGGCTATAATGGAAGAACCGTGAAAAGAGAGAAAATGTCCTCCCGCAGGCCGTTTTCTCGGATAAAGATTTGTGAGGAGGATTTTATTATGCCGACAATTTCCGCAGGCGAGTTTCGCAAGGGAATGATTTTTGAGATGGAAGGCAAGCCCATGCTGGTGGTGGACTTCCAGCACGTCAAGCCCGGCAAGGGCGCGGCTTTCGTGCGCACCAAATACAAAAACGTCATCACCGGGGCCATCCGGGAGGAGTCCTTCAACCCCACCGCCAAATTTGAGCAGGCCAGCGTGGAGCGCAAGGACGCCGAGTACAGCTATAACGACGGCGACCTCTACTATTTCATGGACCCGGAGACCTATGACATGACCCCGCTGAACCGGGACGTGCTGGGCGACGCGTTTAAGTTCATGAAGGAGAACACCGTCTGCAAGCTGGTGAGCTACAAGGGCAGCGTCTTCACCGTGGAGGTCCCCAACTTCATGGACTTGGAGGTCACCGAGACCGAGCCCGGCGTGAAGGGCGACACCGCCACCAACGTGACGAAGAAGGCCACGCTGGAAACCGGCGCGGTGATCCAGGTGCCGCTGTTCATCAACGAGGGCGAGAAAATCCAGGTGGACACCCGCACCGGCGAGTATCTGGGCCGCTGCAAGGAGTAAGGCGAAGGGGGGACGCTGTCCCCCCTTTGGATTCCCTGCCGGCTGGGGCTGCGGCATTTTTCGCGCCGCGCCATGATTTTTCCGGCCCTGCGGCGGGGATACTGCTTTTTTGAGACTTAAAATAAAGGAGGCTTTATCATGGAAATCACTGAGAAGGTCGCGTATTTGAAGGGCCTGGCGGAGGGCATGGAGCTGGACGCCGGGAAGAAGGAGGGCAAGCTCCTGACCGCCATCATCGACGTGCTGGAGGACATTGCTCTGGAGCTCAGCGACATTCAGGACGCGCAGGAGGAGCTGGGCGAGGGCCTGGACGCCGTCAGCGACGATCTGGAGGACGTGGAGGACTTGCTCTACGGCGAGGATGAGGATGAGGACGAGTACGAGCTGGACGATTTGGGCGAGGACGAGGACTGCTACGCCACCACCTGCCCCACCTGCGAGGAGACCATCTACTTCGACGAGTCTGTCCTGGAGGACGGCGAGGTCGTCTGCCCCAACTGCGGCGAGAAGCTGGAGTTCGATCTGGAGAGTCTGGACGAGGACGAGGTGGAAGACGGCGAAGACGACTGACAGCAAGCCGGGCGCCGCTGAGGCGCCCGGCCTTTTCAAAGGAGCCGGTTCTATGATTCGAGAAAAGAGCTTTTACCGCGCCTTCTTCGCCCTTACGCTGTCCCTGGCTCTGCAGAATCTGCTGACCTTCGGCGTGAACCTGATGGACACCGTCATGCTGGGCCGCTACAGCCAGGAGGCCATGAGCGGCGTCAGCCTCTGCAACCAGATTCAATTCCTGCTCCAGATGCTGGTGGGCGGCGCGGGAGAGGGGGCCGTGGTGCTGGGGTCCCAGTACTGGGGGAAAAAGAACCTGGAGCCCATCTCCCATATCATCGGCGTGGCGCTGCGGTTCGGGGCGGCACTGTCGGCGCTTTTGTTCGGAGCGGTGCTGCTGTTCCCCACACAGCTGCTGGGCCTTCTCTCCAACGACGCGGCCGTCATCGCCCAGGGAACGGCCTACTTCCAAATCATCTGCTTTTCCTACATCATCTTTACCGTCACCAATATTCTGGTGGCCTCCCTGCGGTCCGTCGGCGCGGTGAAGATCGGCTATGCCATCTCCTTTTCCACGCTCTGCATCAACATCACGCTGAATTACCTGCTGATTTACGGCAGCCTGGGCTGCCCGGAGCTGGGTGTCCGGGGGGCGGCTGCGGCCACCCTGGTTTCCCGGTGCGTGGAGCTTGGGATTGTGGCATACTACTTGAAGTACCGGGAGAAGCGGCTGAACCTGACCTTGAAAAAGCTCATCTTTATCGACGGCAGCTATGTGAAGGACTATAACCGCGTCTCCGCCCCGGTGCTGGTAAACCAGGCTCTCTGGGGCGTGGCGCAGATGGTGCAGACCGGCATCCTGGGCCACCTGGGAGGGGACGTGACGGCGGCCAACGCCATCGCGGTGCAGGTCTACCAGGTCCTCTCCGTGGCGGCCTACGGCGCGGCCTCCGCCTCCGGCATCGTGGTGGGGCGGAGCATCGGCGAGGGAAAGCGGGAGGCCCTCCGCCCCCTGGTTGCCACGCTCCAGGCGCTGTTCATTGCCATCGGCCTTGTGTCCGGAGGGCTGATTTTCCTGGTCCGAACCCCCATCCTGGCGGTGTTCGGCGGCAATCTGACGGAGCGGGCCCGGAGCCTGGCTTTGCAGTTTATGGCGGTCATCTCCGTCACCACGGTGGGCACCGCTTACCAGATGGCCTGCGACACCGGCATCATCCGGGGCGGGGGGGACACGGCCTTCAGCGCCAGGATGAACCTTATCAGCATGTGGGGGATTGTGGTCCCCTTCTCCGCCATGGCGGCCTTTTGGTGGAAGGCTCCTCCGGCGGCGGTGTTTTTCCTTTTAAAGTGGGATCAGATTTATAAGATCGTTCCCGTGGCCCTCCGGCTTCACAGCTGGAAGTGGGTGCGGAGCGTCACCCGGCCCGCCGGGGCGGAAAAGGAGGAAGCGCGTGTTTAAGAAAAAAGAGCCCCAGGAGCCGAGGCCCCCTGTGAATCCCCGGGTCCGGGGCAACATCTACGGCCTGGCCGCCCTGTACTTGGCCTATATGTTCTATCAGATCGCCAAGCCTTATTTTGCCCGGGACCCCTACGGCCCCACCAAGTTCCAGTTTATCCTGGGGGCGGGGATTCTGGGCGGCGGCGCGGTGGCGCTGGCGCTCCTGGCGTGGAAAATGTACCACGTCCCCCTGGAGGAGGACCCGCCGGAGGAGGAAAGCGCCGCCCTGCCGGAGGACGCCGGAGAGGATGCGGAGTCCTGGGACGAGACCTGGGAGGAGCGCGAAGAGGACGGCTGAAAAGCGGGACCCGCTGCGGGTCCCGCTCCGTTTTTGTGTTCATGGGATCACATGCGCCGCCTCCGCCGTCCCTGCCGGGAACCGCTCCCGCAAAAGCCGCGCCATATCCTCCGGCAGGGGAGCGCGGACCTCAATCCGCTCCCCGGTGACGGGGTGGACCAGCGTCAAGGCCCAGGAGTGGAGGGCGGGCCGGGGGATGAGGGCCGGGTCCTCCGTGCCGTAGAGCCAGTCCCCCGCCAGGGGGCAGCCTAAATACGCCATGTGGACCCGGAGCTGGTGGGTCCGCCCGGTCTCCGGCCAAAGGGCCAGAAGGCTGAGGCCGTCCCCCTTCGCCAGCACCCGGTAATGGGACACGGCGGGGGAGCCGTCCGGCCGGACCCTCCGGGCCACCAGGGAGGCTTCGTCCCGCCCAATGGGGGCGTTCACCGTGCCCCGCTCCACTTGGGGACAGCCCAGGCAGACCGCCCGGTATTCCCGCCGGAAATCCCCCGTGTGCAGCCGCCGCCGGAGCAGGTCGTGAACATAGCCGCTTTTGGCGACAGCCATCAGCCCGGTGGTGCCCTTGTCCAGGCGGTTTACGGGATGAAAAATGAAGTCCGCTCCCCGCTCCCAGGCCAGGGCCCCCGCCACCGTGGGCGTGTCCGGCAGGAGGTTGGAGGCGTGAGCCGTCATGCCCGCGGGCTTGTTGACGATGAGCAGGTGCCCGTCCTCCCAAACAACAGGCAGAGGCCAGGGCCCCGGCGTGATGACGGCTTTGGGCGCTCTGCGGTCCTCCGTCTCCACCTCCAGCACGTCCCCGGCCCGGAGGATATGGGGCGTGTGAACGGGGAGGCCGTTGACAAGGATGCATTCCCCACCGTGGGCCAGCCGGGAGACGGCGTGGGAGGAAAAGTGGAGCTTGGAACGGAGGATGTGCCGGACGGCGGCGCCGTCCTCCTCCGGCAGAATGACCCGGGTGATGACCGCCATCACTCCACCCCCCGGGTCCGGCGGCTCAAATCCAGCCGCACCAGGGTCCCCTGCCCGGGGCGGGAGGAGATGGAAATGTCGTGGTTCAGCCGGTCCAGCACCTGGCGGCAGAGATAGAGGCCGATGCCGGTGGATTTCTTGTCTTCCCGGCCGTTGAAGCCGGTAAAGCCCTTTTCAAAGACCCGGGGCAGGTCCTCGGGCCGGATGCCGATGCCGCTGTCGGCAATGACCAGGGTTTCCCCGTCGCCGTAGATGCGGACGCGGCCCCCCTCGGGGGTGTATTTCACCGCGTTGGACAGCAGCTGCTCGACAACGAAGGACAGCCACTTTCCGTCGGTCAGCACCGTCTTTCCCGTTTCCCGGAAGTCCAGGGAGATTTTTTTCAGGATAAACAGCCGGGCGTACTTCCGCAGGGCCTGGCGGAGAAGCCCGTCCAAATCGCAGCTTCGGAACACGTAGTCCGTGGAATCGCTGCCCAGGCGGAGGTAGCCCAGGACCATCTCCACATACTGCTCGATTTTCAGAAGCTCCCCCTCCAGCTCGGGCCGGGGCTCCTCCTGGAGCAGAAGGCGCATGGCGGCGATGGGGGTTTTGATCTGGTGGGCCCAGAGGGTATAGTAGTCCGTCATGTCCTGTATCCGGTTCCGGTCCTCCAGGGCCAAGGCGGTCCGCTCCGAGGCCAGGGCCCGGAGCAGGGCCTGGTAGTCCTCCTCCAGCAGTCCCCTGGGGGGCGGCAGGGGAAGGGCCTTCTCCCGGATTTGGGACAGCAGCCCCTCCAGCTCCCGGTGCCGCCGGGAAAAGCGGAAGCAGCCGGGGACGAACAGCAAAAAGCCCAGGGCGAAACACAGCACGAAGGCGTAGCCCACGGATTCCAGGGGCAGGCCGTAGAGGTAAAACACGGCGGAGCAGACGCCCAGGCACCCCGCCAGCAGAAAAACCAGTTTGCAGTTCCGGGCAAGATAGGCCCACAGTATCCTCATGCCGTTTCATCCTCCACCAGATACCCCGCGCCCTTCTTCGTGCGGATGAAATCCGGCAGCCCCGCCGCCTCCAGCTTCCGCCGCAGGCGGTTCACGTTGACGGACAGGGTGTTCTCGTCCACGAAGCTGTCCGACTCCCACAGGGCGGTCATCATGGCGTCCCGGCTGACGATCCGTCCCTTTTTCTCCATCAGGAGCTGGAGGAGCTTTCCCTCGTTCCGCGTCAGCTCCACCCGCTGCCCGTTTACGGTCACCGTCCCGTTGGCGGGGTTCAGCACCGCCCCGCCGCAGGAGAGCAGGGCCGGGGCGGCGGCGAAGTCATAGGCCCGCCGCAGCATGGCCTGAACCTTGGCGGAGAGGACCTGGAGGTCGAAGGGCTTGGCCAGCAGGTCGTCCCCGCCCATCTGCATGGCCATGACCATGTTCACGCTGTCCGAGGCGGAGGTCAGAAACAAAATGGGAATCTGGGAGAGCTTCCGGATTTCCCGGCACCAGTGGTAGCCGTTGAAAAAGGGCAGGGAGATGTCCAGCAGCACCAGCTGGGGATCGAATTCCGCGAACTCCGCCAGCACGGCGTCAAACCGCCGGACGCAGGCCACCTGGTAGCCCCAGCTCTCCAAATGCCGCTTCACGGCTCCGGCGATGACGCCGTCGTCTTCCACGATTAAAATCCGGTACAAAAGCCGTCACCTCCGTATTCCGCTTTGCAAGCGAGTTTCAGTATAGCAGAAAAAGACCGCCGTGACAAGGGTTCCCCATTGAAAAGGGGGGCCTACCGGGAGGGCTGGCCGTCCAGGCGGCGGAACACGCTCCGGGAGCGGAAGGCCGCCGCCGCCGAGGCCCCCGCCGCTCCCAGCAGGACGGCCCAGGCCGGAAATCCCTCGAACAGCGCGCCGTAGGCCGCCTGGCCCAGGGGGGAGGCGCAGTTGGCCGCGGCCATGATGAAGGCCATCACCTTGCCCAGAAGCTCCGGCGGCGTCCGCCGCTGGACTGCGGCGCTGAGGGCCACCGTCAGCATGGTGGACAGCACCATAATGGCAAAGCTCATGGCCGTCACCCCCCACCAGCCCAGGGCGGGGGAAACGCCGGGCAGAAGGGCCGCCCCCATGCCCGCCGCCGTCAATCCGGCGAAGAGCAGAAGGGCGCTTCCCCGCCGGAGGCGGAGCCGCTCCCCCAGGCAGGCCGTCAGCACGCCGCCAAAGAGGCCCCCCAGCCCCATGGCCCCCTGGGTGAGGCCCAGGCGGCTGTCGCTCATGCCCAGGGCCTGGACCACCGCCACGGGAACGCCCACGATCAAGGCCGCGGACAGCGCCAGGTTAAAGAAGGCCAGCACCGCCATGACGGAGAGAAACACCGGCTGGTCCCGGCGGATGAAGCGCCAGCTCTCCCCAAGGTCCCGCCGGACCGTGGACAGCACGCCGCCCTCCGCCGCCCGGGAGCGGTGGGGGATGCGGATGAACAGCTCCATGACGGCGGAGAGGAAGAAGCAGCCCGCCCCCACCCACAAAATGGGCCGCAGGCCGAAGACCCCGAACAGAGCGCCGCCAATCACCGGGCCCAGCAGCCCGGACAGGGTGCTCACCATATTGATAACGGCGTTGGCGCTGGTCAGATTTTCCTCCGCCGCCAGAAGGGGGATGCTGGCCTGCACCGCCGGCTGGTAGGCCCCGGCGATGCCGTAGAGCAGCATGAGGCACCCCGCCGTCAGCGGAACCAGCGGCGCACGACCCAGAAGAAGGGCGAAGGAAAGAACCAGGCCCGCCGTGAAGAAGTCCAGGATAACCATGATGTTCCGCTTGTTTACCCGGTCCGCCACCACGCCGCCCACAGGCGCGCACAGCACCGCAGGGATAAACGCCGCCGCCCCCACCGCGCCGAACAGCGCGGGAGACCCGGTCTGCCGCAGAAGGTGCAGCGGCAGGGCGAAGCGCAAAACGGCGCTGCCGAAAAGGGATATGACCTGTCCGGCGGCCACCAGGGTAAAGTCCCGGCGGAACAGGGGTTCTTTGGATGGTTTCATAAACAGGCTCCTTTTCAATTAATTTTACAATTTTAAAAACCGACCGTCGGTTTTTATATATCCAAAACAAAACTGCCTGCGGGCGGCAGCTTCGTTTCAGGTCTGCGCTTCCCCGCTCAGGGGCGGGTGATGAGACATTTCCGCGTATTGCACCAGGGTGTCCACAATCTCCTGGTCAATCAGATTGTCAATGCCGAAGCCGCTGAGCAGGCGGTTGTAGACGGCGCAGCGGGCCTGGATTTCCCCCGGGGTGGTGGGCTGGACGATGGGGTTAATCCAGATATCGGACAGCAGCATCATGGCCTCCGCCAGCTCCTTGGGGCAGTCCGTGCGGATGGAGCCGTCGGCCATGCCCTGGCGGATGATGGGCTCCACAAAACACGGCACCACCTCTGTGAAGATGCTGCGCATCTCCGTCGCCAGGAATTTGGGGTTGTCCATCAGGTAGGGCATCATGCAGAACATCTTGACCTGGCGCTCCGGCTGGAGGGAGGCTTTGAACATGGCCCGCAGCTTCTCCAGGCCGTTCAGCGACGGGTCGTCCCGGACCTGGGACAGCACCTCCCCGTTCCGCTGGCCGATGCGGTCGCAGACGGAGTAGAAAATGTCCTCCTTGGAGGCAAAGTGGTGATAGATGGCTCCCTTGGAAAGGCCCGTCGCCTCCAGAATATCCTGGAGGGAAGCCCGGTCGTAGCCCTTCTCGATAAACAGCCGTTCCGCCGTGTCCAGAATTTTCCGCACGGTCTCCTCCGGGTACTTGTTTCGCGCCATAGGAATCCCTCCCCCATACAAACCGCTGGTCTGTATCGCGAGTATACCATGCCCGCCCAGGCTTGTCAAGAAAATTCCGCCGGGCCCGCCGGAACGGGCGGCCCTTTTCCGCCGGAGGGCTGGAATTCCAAAGCGCGGCGCAATTTTCCCCTTGACATTTCCCCCTTTTTCCTGTAAACTAAGCAACGTTGTAAAGCGCAAGGGCTTTACATGATAAAAGGGGGGCCGCCTGTGAAGAATCAGACCTACCGCATGACCATGCTCTTTGATTTTTACGGCGAGCTTCTCACAAAGCGGCAGAAGGAGTTTTTCGACCTCTACTACAACGAGGACCTTTCTCTGGCCGAGATTGCCGAAAACGCCGGCATCTCCCGCCAGGGCGTCCGGGACGTGATCGTCCGGGCGGAGGCCGCCATGCAGGAGGTGGAGGACAAAACCGGCATCATCAAGCGCTTCCTCGCCCGGAGCGCCCACGTGGACGCCATCGCCGGAGCCGCCGAGGAAATCTCCACCCTCAATTACCGCTACTACGAGGACAAGCGCTTGTCGGAGCTGGCGGACGTCATCCGCCGGGAAGCCGCCGCGCTGAAGGAATGAGCTTATGGCATTTGAAGGATTGACCGAAAAACTGAACGCCGCGTTTAAGCGCCTCCGGGGCAAGGGCCGCCTGACGGAAAACGACGTGCGGGAGGCCATGCGGGAGGTGCGCCTGGCCCTGCTGGAGGCCGACGTAAGCTATAAGGTGGTCAAGGAGTTCGTGGCCTCCGTCACCGAGCGGGCGGTGGGCTCCGACGTGCTGGACAGCCTCACCCCCGCCCAGCAGGTGGTAAAGATCGTCAACGAGGAGCTGACGAACCTCATGGGCGGCGCGGGAGCCAAAATCACCATGGCCAACAGCGGCCCCACGGTGGTGATGATGGTGGGCCTCCAGGGCGCGGGCAAGACCACCACTACCGCCAAGCTGGGCGGATTGATGCGGCGGCAGTACCAGAAGCGGCCGCTGCTTGCCGCCTGCGACGTGTACCGCCCCGCCGCCATCGAGCAGCTGAAGGTTGTGGGCGGGCAGCTGGACCTCCCGGTCTTTGAGGAGGGCCAGGGGGACCCGGTGAAAATCGCGGAAAACGCCGTCCGCCACGCCCGGGACCACGGCAGCGACATGGTGTTTTTGGATACCGCCGGGCGGCTCCACGTGGACGAGAAGCTGATGGACGAGCTCAAGCGGATGAAGGCCGCCGTCCATCCCAACGAGATTTTGCTGGTGGTGGACGCCATGACCGGCCAGGACGCGGTCAACGCCGCCGGGGCCTTTGACGAGGCCCTGGGCATTGACGGCGTGATCCTCACCAAGCTGGACGGCGACGCCCGGGGCGGCGCGGCACTGTCCATCCGGGCGGCCACGGGCAAGCCCATCAAGTTCGCGGGCACCGGGGAAAAGCTGGACATGATCGAGCCCTTCCACCCGGACCGCATGGCCTCCCGCATTTTGGGCATGGGGGATATGCTCTCCTTTATTGAGAAGGCGGAGCAGGCGTATGACGAAAAGCAGGCCGCCAAGATGGAGGAGAAGCTGCGGAAAAACCGCTTCACCCTCCAGGATTACTACGACCAGCTCCAGCAGCTCAAGAGCATGGGCGATCTCAGCCAGCTCCTGGGCATGATGCCCGGGGGCCTTGGCAAGCAGCTCCAGGGCGCGTCCATCGACGAGAAGGCCATGGCCCGCACCGAGGCCATCATCCTCTCCATGACTCCCCTGGAGCGGGAGAACCCCCAGGTGCTGAACGCCAGCCGGAAAAAGCGCATCGCCGCCGGCTGCGGCCTGGAGGTGGTGGATGTGAACCGGCTTTTGAAGCAGTTCGACATGATGCGGGAGATGACGAAGCAGATGACCCGGGGCGGGCGGATTCCCGGCTTTGGCGGCATGGGGGGAAAAGCCCCCTCCCGGCTCCACGGCTTCGGCCGGAAGAAACGGTTCCGTTAAGCTATAAGTGCGAAGCATTTCGGACGATAAAATGCTGCATTTATAATAAATCATTTAATTTAAAAACTTTTGGAGGTACAGCAACATGGTCAAGATCAGACTGCGCCGCATGGGCGCGAAGAAGGCTCCCTTCTACCGGGTGGTGGTGGCGGACTCCCGCTTCCCCCGGGACGGCCGCTTCATCGAGGAGATTGGTACGTACAACCCCTGCGTTTCTCCCGCCGAGATTAAGATTGACGCGGAGCGGGCCCAGACCTGGATCAAGTCCGGCGCCCAGCCCACCGATACCGTCCGGGCTCTGCTGAAAAAAGTGGACGTCCTCTGATTCGGAGGGCGGCGCATGAAGGACTTGCTGCTCTATATCGCCCGGAACCTGGTGGACGACCCGGACGCGGTCACCGTCACAGAGACCGTCTCCGGCAATCAGGAGCTGACTCTGGAGCTGCGCGTCGCCCCCGACGACATGGGTAAGGTCATCGGGCGGCAGGGCCGCATCGCCAAGGAAATCCGCACCGTGGTCCGCTCCCGCGCCCAGCGGGAGGGCGTCAAGGTTTCCGTCGATATCATGGACTAAGAGCCTAGGCTCTAAAAAAGGGCCGGCGCGGGGAATCCCACGCCGGCCCTTTCCTTTCATTTTACGCCGCGCCTTTTACGCCAGGATATCCGCCGCCAGCGCATCGGCCAGGGCTTCCAGGCCCTGCCGCTGGGCCTCCTTTACGGAGGATTTCAGGCTGACGGTTCCCTCCAGCACGGTCATGTCCTTCATGGCCCCCAGCAGCTCCGTCATCTGCTTGCCGGACACGGGGGCCCAGGTGCCGTTCTCAATGAGGCCCACCGTCCGGCTGCGCAGGCCGTGGGACTTCAAATCCCGGAGGAAATTGTCCATGGGGGTGTAAATCTCCCCATTATACGTGGCGGAGGCGAAGACCAGGTGGCTGCACCGGAACGCCTCGGCCACCAGTTCGGAGACGTGGGTGTGGGACACGTCGTAGAGCCGCACATCCCGCACGCCCTTTTCCGCCAGCCGGGCCGCCAGAATCTCGGCGGCGTTTTCCGTATTGCCGTAGATGGAGCCGCAGAAGATGGCGGCGGTTTTGTCCTCGGGGGTGTAGCTGCTCCAGCGCTGGTACTTCTCCACAAACCACCCGATGTCCTTGCGCCAGATGGGGCCGTGGAGGGGGCAGAGGTATTGGATATCCAGTCCCGCCGCCTTTTTCAGCAGGGTTTGGACCTGGGCGCCGTACTTGCCGACGATGTTGGTGTAGTACCGCCGGGCGTCGGGGAGCCACTCGGCTTCAAAGTTCACCTCGTCGGCGAAAATGTTGCCGTTCAGCGCGCCGAAGGTGCCGAAGGCGTCGGCGGAAAAGAGAATCTTGTCCGTGGTATCGTAGGTGACCATAACCTCCGGCCAGTGGACCATGGGGGCCATGACGAAGGTGAGGGTATGCCGCCCGGTGGAGAGGGTATCCCCCTCCTTCACCGTGACGCAGCGGTCCGTAACGTCCGCGTCAAAGAACTGGCCGATCATGGAGATGGCCTTGGCGCTGGCCACCACCTTGGCGGCGGGGTGGGTGCGCAGCACCGCGCCCAGGGTGGAGCAGTGGTCCGGCTCCATGTGGTTGACCACCACATAGTCCAGGGGGCGGCCCTGGAGGGCGTGCTCCAGGTTTTCATAGAAATGGGCCCCCACGGCGGAGTCCGCTGTGTCCAGCAGGACGGTCTTCTCGTCCAGCACTAAGTAGGCGTTGTAGCTGACGCCCCGGGGAACGGGGAATACGTTTTCAAACAGGCTGAGCCGCCGGTCGGACCCGCCGATCATCCGCACATCCGGGGTAATAGTCCGTACACAATGCATCGCGTTCAATCTCCTTTAGCTATGATGGTTTTTGCAAGCTTAATCTACCCCAAATCCCCCGGTTTGTCAAGAGTTTGACGGGCAGTCTAAGGACGCGCCCGGAGGGCGCGTCCTTAGACTGTCGAAAAACCCGGAAAACCAATTCAACGGGAAGGAAGGGTGTGTGCGGGCTGCGCCCGCAGGCGCGTTTCGGAGCGCAACCGCCGCTTGCGGCGGCTCTTGGCGCGGAGATAACCCAGGAAGGGTTCCCTGCACCATTGAAATCCTAAATTTTCAGAACTTTTTGAAATTCTGAAAATTTGTAGCAGCTTGTCGAAAAAGGCTTTTTCGACAAGCTGGGACGCGCCCTCCAGGCGCGTCCTTAAAGGCTATTCCAAAAACCGGGACGGGTCCCGCAGGGCCTCCGCCGCCTCCGCCGGAACGCCGTAGGTAAAGGTCAGGAGGTCCCCCAGGTCCACGTTGGGAAGGGCCGGCAGGTCCTCTAAAATCTGCATGGTTACCACGTCCTTGGAAGCGGAGACGGTGAAGCGGACCAGCTGCTCATATTCCCGGTCCTCCTCCTTCTGTCCGGCCTTCAGGGTCTCCTGCTGGCAGAATACGTAGCTGTACGCCGCATCACCGGGATCCTCCGTCAGCTGCGCCTCTTGGCTTCTATCATCGCTGAGGAGATCGTCCAGGGCCTTGACCTGTTCCGCGTCCGTGACAGTTCCGATCTCGACGCCCTCCCCGTCCAGAACCTTCCAATAGTGGTTCTTTGCTGCGCCCTCTTCGTCCTCACCGCTCCAAGCGGCGCTCCACTCTTCCCAGGCGGCTTCGAAGTCTGCGGCCCAGTCCTCGGCGGCCTCGTCTATGGAGTCCGCCCAATCCTTTTGGAATTCCTCGTCGCTGGGAGAAGTTACCCGGCAGCCCGGCAGCACCGCCAGGGTCAGGGCCAGGGCGAACAGTATGGCAAGTCGTTTCATCATGTCCTCCTTTCTCCGCCGCCGCTTACTCCAGGTTCAGGTGCTTTTTCAGGAAAAAGGCGGTGACGGCGTAGAAAATCGCCCCATAGAGCACCACGATACCAATGGAAAACAGCAGCCCTATGTGGATGGCGGCCACAGGGGAAATGTCCCAGCTGAAATTCAGCATGTCGGGAATCCCCGTCCGGCCCAGGCCGATGAACAGCAGGGAGCCCGCGAACTGCAAAGCGAACTGGAAGCCGAAGAACCACGCAACGGACCAGAGCATCTTGTGGTTTGCCCGGCTGTGGCCCGCCGACAGGGCGGCGTAAAACTGGAGGGAGAAGGCCGCCAGGGACAAGAAGAGCAGTACGGCAAGCTCCGCCAGATACACGGTGCCGTTGATGGCCTCACCGGCCTTCAGCAGGCGCAGCCCGTTGAAGAGGTAGCTGAAAAAGTCCAGCATCTCCCTGAGGAAGCCCCCCTGGAAGGCCACGATCAAGCTGGCGAGGATGATGGCCAGGACTGTTGCGGCGAACCACACGGCGGAGACGATGAGCTTTGCCCAGATGTGATGGTGGACGGAGACGGGGAGGGTGAACATCAGGTAGCCCTCGTCCTGCAAAAGGTTCTTGTAGAACCGCTGGATCATCAGTACGAAGCTCATCAGCATCGCCCCGGCGATGGCGAAGCCGAAGGCCATGATAACAATCACGCCCAGGGTGTCTAAAACCTCGGACCGGCCGTTCAGCATCTTCCGGCCCGCCAGGTTGGAGCCCACGGCGGTCACCAGCAGAATGAGGTACATGGGCAGCATGACCCGCCCGGTGGCCCGGAACTCGTGCTTCAATAATTTCCTCAGCATTTGAACACCTCCCGGAACAGCGCGTCCACGCTCATGCCCTTCTCCTCCCGGATATCGTCCACGGTGGACTGGAGGGCCACGCGGCCCTGGCTGATAAAGATGACCTCGTCCAGCACCTTTTCCACGTCGGCGATCAGGTGGGTGGAGATCACCACCGCCGCCTCGGGGTTGTAGTTGCCGATGATGGTGGAGAGGATGTAGTCCCGGGTGGCGGGGTCCACGCCGCCGATGGGCTCGTCTAAAAGATACAGCTTCGCCGCCCGGCTCATGACCATGATGAGCTGAACCTTCTCCCGGGTGCCCTTGGACATCTGCTTGATGGCCTGGGCGGGCCGGATGTTCAGGTGGTCCAGCATCTCCTCCGCCGCATCCCGGCGGAAGTCCTGGTAAAAGTCCCCGTAGAAATCCAGAAGCTGCCGGGCGGTCATCCAGGTGGGAATGGCCGTCCGCTCCGGAAGGTAGCTCACCAAACCGTGGCTCTCCCGCCCCGGGGCAGCGCCGCAGACGGCGATATATCCCCCGTCCGGGGTCAGCAGGCCGTTGGCCAATTTAATGAGGGTCGTTTTTCCGCTGCCGTTGGGGCCAAGCAGCCCCACGATGCGGCCCGGTTCGATGGCGAGGCTCACCTCGTCCAGGGCCGCGGTACGCCCGAAGCGTTTCGTCAGCCCCCTGCACTCAAGCACCGGCATGGGTTCCGTCCTCCTTTCCAAATTCCTGCGTAATCAGGTCGATGATCTCCTCTCTTTGGAAGCCCAGCCGGAGCATGGCCTCCAGAAAGGTTTTTACGTGCCGCTGGGCAAGGCTTCGCTTCGCCTGGTTGATCATGGTATTGTCCTCCGTCACAAATCTCCCCGTGGTCCGCTGGCTGTACACCAGTCCATCCCGCTCCAGCTCCGCCAGGGCCCGCTGCATGGTGTTGGGGTTCACCCCGGCCTCCGTGGCCATGTCCCGCACCGAGGGCAATCGCTCCCCAGGCGGAAACGCGCCGGTGACGATGCCCACCTTCACCTGCTGAATCAGCTGGGTGTAAATGGGAGCGTCGTTGGAAAACTGCCATTGCATGTCGCGCACCTCCTGTTTCTGTGCTATTGTCTTATGCAATTAATACATTAGCACATTTTTGAAAAATGTCAAGGGGTTTTGAAAAATATTTTTCCGGCAGATTTTCAGAGGCTGCTAAAAAAGGCGGCGGACGCTCAGCGTCCGCCGCCTCTGATTACGTTCGGGAAAGGGGCTTTTCCTGCTCCGGGCTTTCCTGCCCGGCGGCCTCGTCCATCCGGGCCTCCTCGGTTTTGATCTCCCAGTGAATGATGAGGGTCAGGGCTCCCCGGAGCAGAATCACCAGCCCCAGAGTCAAGAGTTCGCTCATCTCCCGGACCAGGACGGTCCGCAGCACCTCGCCGCCCAGCTTGAATTCCAGGGCCAGGGAGATGCCCTGGGCCAGGTACAGGCGGATGCGGGGATTGTGCTTTACGTAGCCGACGATGCTTTTTACCGCCGTCGCCAGCAGCACGGCGACGCCGGCGCACTCCAGCAGCAGCACGCCGTATTGTACGGCCAGATGGAAGAAGTCCTCGATTTGGTGGAGCAATGCCATGGCGGTTCTTCCCCCCCCTCGCAAGCGGTTATTTCCGCCCCAGCTCCCGCCGGACGGCCTTGGCCAAAAGCTCCTGCCCCTCGGGGGAGCGGAGGGCCTCCAGGGCGGCGGAGCGGAGAAGGGCCTGGAAGGAGGGGCTTTTCAGCAGCGCGCCGAATACCGCGCCGTCCTCCTGCACCGCCGCCGGGCGGGGCTTCCTTTGAACAGCCGGAGCCGCCGGGGCCCGGACGGGCTCCTCCTGGGGCACATTGCCGGACAGCCAGCTGTCCCCCTCGGCGGGGTTGTCGCTTTCGCCCCGGAGGTAGGGCAGGGTGACGCCGAAATAGTCCGCCAGCTTCCGCTGCTGGTCCTGAGTGGGCGTCTGCCGCCCGGTTTCGAATTTCTCCATAGCCGTCTTGGGAAAGCCCAGGGCGGCGGAGAGGGCGGGGCGGCTGACGCCCCGCTCCGTGCGGAGCGCCTCCAGGCGCTGCGCCAGTGTTACCATAATAAAAACCTCCGTTGAAAGGCGGCGGGCCCGTGGGCCCGTTGCGCTATCCCCGCCGGTCCGGCAGGAGAGTGAGCCGCCCCGTCTCCCGGGTGGCGTTCAGGTCGATGAGGCGCTGGTTGGAGCTGCCCCGGAAGCGGAGGGAGATGTCCTTCAGCGCCTCCACAAAGCGGCCGTCCACCAGCACGTCCAGAAGGGAGAGAATTTCCTCCGTGGCCTCGCAGCGGGAATAGCTCCCCTCCGCCAGCAGCTCCTCATAGGTGAAGCCGCTGAAGGCCCAGATATTTTTTTCCGGATAGGCCGCCTTGACCCGCCGCAGGAAGGGCAGCAGCGCCCGCTGGTTTTCCGGCTCGAAGGGCTCGCCCCCCAGCAGGGTCAGGCCGCTGATATAGCCGGGGGAGAGGAGGGAGAGAATGTGATCCTCCGTCTCCTCCGTGAAAGGCTCCCCATAGTCGAAGGCCCAGGTCTGGGGCTGGAAGCAGTGTTCGCAGCGGTTGGTGCAGCCGGAGACAAACAGGCTCACCCGCACGCCCTCGCCGTTGGCGATGTCGCAGTCCTTAATTTCGCCGTAATGCATGAAAGACCTCCTGAATCTCGCGGCCCCCGCGGTCTTCACGCGAGGAGGGGGTGTATGCGGAGGGACCATAGCGGGTCCCCCTGCATGTCCAATAAAGCCCCGCCGCAGCGGCGGCTTACAGGTGCAGCACCCGGTCCCGGATCTCCTGGGTCCGGCCCTGGTTCCAGTACTGGGTCCCGATATAGCCGCAGGTCCG
>CAJUBX010000018.1 GCA_910585165.1 uncultured Oscillibacter sp.
GCACCCACGCGAACCGGCCCGGCGAATAATCGCCCAGCAACCTTTCCCGCTCCGACAATGTGTGAATGATTTCTTCCACGGGGACGCAATCGACAATTTCCACAGTTCCAACCACAGCGCCGCGCGGCAAGTCTGTTTTTCCGCCGATTGCCCCCATAAGCGCCCAAAAGTCACGATCTGAAAGGCTCTTTGTTGCGCGTATTTCATCCAGTTTCCCAGCGTGGACCGCTACCCGGCCTCGAATGTGGGTTCTGCGTGGGCGGGTTTCATACTGTTTCAGTCCCGCCGTGATCGCGTATGCGTAAGGCTGATAAACCGTAAAGGCTTTCATTTTTCATCCCGCTTTCCGTTGTATATAACAACCATTGAAGGGAAAGGCGCTGGCGGGTATGCGTTCCCTTCTTCGTCCGTGAAGTGTAAGCGCCCCCGCACAAAGCGGATTTCTGCGCGTCCGTAAATGTATTCGTGGAAGTATGCTGTATCTGTTCTGGCCGGAATCAGCAAAACAACGGTTGCGCCTCCCTGCGCTTCCTCATACGCTTTGCGAACCCACTTCCCGATTTCCCGCCCATACGGCGGGTTGCAGAATACAGCACCCCCCCCCGCAAGGTTCCACGGGCTTTTCAGCCCATCCGTTTCCGGCGTGTAGTATTTCGGACATTTCGCGCTTTTATCACTTGCCGCCGCGTCCAGCGCAAAATTAAATTCCGCGTTCAGCCGGTCAAAGAATCCCTGCGGCGTGCAATAGTTCATTTTCTTACTGCTTAACAGCGCCGCGTTCATTTTGCCGCCTCCTTTCCTTGTCCCGCTCCAACACGGGCCGTAGGGCGTTCATGGCTTCCAGTTGCCTTTTCATCTGGTTTACGGGAACCGCCGCCCGCTTAACGCTTCTTCCGGCGCTTGCGGCGGGCTTGCTTCGCCTTGATCTGTCGCCACCGGGGCGTAACTTCTTCTTCCGCTTTGCCATCGTCTGCGGGTTCCTCCTTCCGCTCTTCCTTCTGTTCTTCCTGAATCACGGCCAGTTCTTCCACGTCCTCCGGCCAGAAGATGAAGGTTGCGCCGGGGTCATACTCTCCGGCTTCCCAGACCTTTTCAAAAGCGGCCCTGTTGTCCTTATAGCGGGGGAACGGGTGTGTCTGTTCGGCCCAATACGTGGCTTCTTTCACCTGTTCGTCAACGCTCTTTTCCCAGCTTAAAACGTGGTAGTCCGTCCCGCCGTCGTATTCCCACTGGGAAAGGTGCATTGTCAGCCCGTCGAACAGGTCAAGGGACTTTTTCACGGTTTCCAGTTCCCGGTATGTAAGGCCCTGCCCCTTGTACCGTTCCCGCAGTTCCGCAATGCTCTTCCCGCCCGTATGGAGGCGGCAAAGCGTGATTCTGGGCTTGTATCCTGCCATTGTTACCGCTCCTTCCTGTAAACTGTAAGAATAGCCCCCTGCGGCACCGGCTCCCCGTAAACGCCGCCCAGCGTGAAGCCGGGGACAATCTCAACGTCATACCCTGCCGCCGTCAGGCCGTCCACCACGGCGCGGGAAACATCATCGTTATTTACCTTGAAGCGGTCAAACAGCACACGGGCCGTTCCCGGCTCCCGCTCGATTTGGTTATTCATCGTTCAGTCCTCCTTCTTCCTGCTGGCCTCGCATAGCCGCCGCCGTGTCCCCTCTGGTTGCGTTCTCGATCTCCACCCGGCGAACGCCGCCCATAGTATAGACAGCAACCTTTCTATTCTGCTTGCAGGCTTTCACCAGTTCCGCCGCGCCGTTCAGGACCACGGCCACCAGCACCAGAAAGCCCGCCCAAACCCAAAAACTCGAAAAGATAAACCGCAAAAATTCCATGCTTATTTCTCCTTTTCCGCCGCGTTCATGCGCTTAACCTCTGCCAGCGCTGTTTTATAATCGTCGTACAGCTTCCGGGTTTTCCCGTATTCCTCGACTTCCATTGTGTCGAAAAACTCACTTCGTACCGTGAACGTACTTCCTGCGCTCCATTCGCTTCCCGCGTTTGTCTTTTTGAAAGTCAGTGTAATTCTGGGCTTGTTATAAAGTCCCGGTTCCACCTGTACGCTTTTCAGGCTCCATTTCCCCACGGAATAAACCGTTTTGCTTCCAACAACTTCCTTTTCTCTCCAATTCCCTTTACAGCGCGGGCAAATATACTCTTCGCCTTTTATGCGGACTCTCCCGGTATTGTCGCAGGCCACACACGGCGCAAATACCTTCTTTTCCTTGCTTTCCACCGTGTAATACTCCCGGTCCCATTCAATCGGGAAAGCGGCCTTGATTTCAATATTCACGTCCACTTCTCCTTTCCAGCCGTTCAGCTATGTTCAAAATCCCTTGCAGGGCTTCTTTTATGTTTCCGTCCGTTTCTGCGGTAATGGACAGAACCGCCGCAATGTCCCGCAGTTCTTCCGCCGCCGATACTTCCGCCGAACCAGCGCCCGCCGCCTTCATGCAGGCCGGGCACAGTTCCAGCGTTTCGGGAATCTTCCCGCCGCAGTTCGGGCACTTCTTACGGTTCATACCGGCACCCCAAAAATGACATAGGTTCCGGCCATCAGCGCACCGATCAGCCAAAACAGCCACGCAACCAGAAGGACCGCCGCCGTAAATTTCAACCACCCGGCCACCCGCAGGGCGGCTTTCCCCGCCTTCACCCGCAGGACGGCGCGGCGTACCTTCTTCTGCTGTTCCTCTGGGCCGTTGTTCAGATCATAGCGTGCGGCGCGCTCTGCCCGGCTTACGCGCGGGCCGAACTCCTTCGTGATCGTGAACAGCACCCAATACAGAACCACGATAACCTCCGCAATCCTCACCTTCTCCCGCTCCTTTCCTCTGGAATCCGCAGGGACAGCATTTTTTCACGAACCAGCTTGTCCACCACGCGCCCCGGCGTTTTCAGGCCGGACAGGACCGCCAAACGGTCCAGATTGTAGGAAGTCTGCGGCAATACCCGAATGGACCGCTTGTATTTGTGAAGCCCTTTCCGCTTACTCATTTTCCGCCTCCTTTCGGTCATACAAGGGCAAATAGCCCAGCCAATTTCGATTAAGAACATACGCTTCCGGCTCTTCTCCCGCTCGAACCGGCTTTTTTATTTTCTTGCAGGCCGTAGCGCTCAACAGGCCCTTTGGAATCTCGCTGTACGATCTATACAGCGGCTTTCCCGTCGCTTCCGCCTCTTTGCGGCGTAGTGAAACTGTCATTCTTTCCGCAGGCGCTTTATACATGGCCGTTCCTCCACCTGTCCGGGGAACAGTCCGCGCCCTTTATCCAGCGCCCGCCAATTTGGGCCACATAGTCCAGAAAGAGGACCGAACCGTTGAACTTCACGCGGAAGGTTTTCAGATCGTCCGCCGTTACATACTTTCGCCCATACAGGTTCTTCATATCGTCCCATATCGGCCACGGCACAAAGAAGAAGTTGTTCTGAATCCCGGCGCAAACCCCCGCAAGCGCTCCGCGCTCATGGTGTAATTGAAGGCGCTTCGCCTGTTCTTCCGTTACAGCCTCTTTCTTCAAGCGGTCCGTGGTGGTGTACTTCGCTTCAAACACGATGGAGCGCCCGCCGTCCAAGGTCCCTTGAAAGTCCGGCTGTGCGTGGGCTGTAAACCGGCCCGAAAACGTCCCATCCTTCCTGTTCTTCGCTGTCACCCTGAACGGCTCCGGGGTCTTTTCGATCTCCGCCCGTCCCTGCTGGGAGTACAGGACGCAGGCACTCTTTATGTAGTCCTCGAAAGAATGGCCCTGCGCGTTGTTTACCGCGTTCTGGTATTGCTGGGCGGCGGCGCGCTGGCTCTTATGAACCGCCATTGTTCACCACTCCTTCCGCTTCTCGTTCATAGTCATATAGCCGCCCAAGGACAAGTTCAATTCCCCGGCGCGGGCGCGGCTCCCCGCCTGCGCCCTGAACTGTATACCGTTCGAGCGGGCGGCGCTGGTTTTCCAGTTCATACAGCCGCCGAACCGCCACGTCATAACCACCGCGCGCGGCAAGCGCCCCTTCCGGCGTATAGAACACGATCTTTTCCGGGTCCGCCATTATTGCCCGCCTCCCTCTGGAATCTCCCATGAATACGGTTCCGCGCAACACATGGCATAGAACGGGCACTTGTGGCATGAATCATCTTCCGTTCTGCGGTTACAGATTTCTTTCAGGACCGCCGCCGCCTGATACATTGCCCGCAGTTCTTCTTTTTCGTCCAACGCTTAAACCTCCTTCACTGGCCCGAACCGTCCCCCAACGCTTTTGTCAGCGTGTGGCGCTCCATTCCTTCCGCCATCAAAGAGGCTTTCAGCGCTTCTTCCTTCTCTTTGGGGGTCAGTTCTTCCCATTCCTTCGCATTGACGCTGGAAGGGAACAGGCCGTTTTTGCTGTAAAATGCGTACAGAAACACTTCCATTTCCTTTTTCGCGGCTTCATAGAAAAAGGCGTGGTTCGCTTCAATCTCCACCTTCTCCGCCGCCGTACATTCCACGCCCAGCTTCTTCCGCTTCCTGTTGGTGTATGCGCCGACGCACCCGCAGGCTTGTTTTCCTGTAACTGTGTAAATGATCTGGGCCAGAATCCGGCGTTCTAATTCGTCATGGTATACGAACCACGCCGTTTCCACCCGCTCATTTTCAAGGTCTGCTTCTGTCAGGTTGTATTTCTCCATCAGGCGGGCCAGCAAAGCGCGGGCGTTGTCCCGCTCCCCTCTGTCCCCACGCTCTGCAAGGGCTTGAACGTGCTTGATCTTCTGCAAAAGTTCTTCCTGTGTCATTGGTGCAACCTCCTTTCTTTGTGCCGGTTCAGGTATTCCGCCCAGCTTTCTTTCAGATAGCACCGGCCATATACGAACCGCTGGGCAAACTCCTTTTGAAGCGCGTTCGGCATTATGCCCTTTCGCGGGTTTCGCTCAGGCTGTGCGTAAAGGCTGATTCCCTTTAGGTGCTTTAGCTGTTCCACCCGGAAGGCGGCGTTCTCCAAATCATCCGTTACCAGCATATATATAAACAGCCGGTAAGGCTTTACACCATGCTTTTCCAGAAGGGCGGCGGCGTTCAAGATCGCTTCAATTTGTGGGGTTTGATCGCAACTAAAGCGAATAAACCGTATCCATGTAAGGCGGGCCAGAATCCCCGCTATTCGATCATCTACAAGCCGCGCGTCCATGCCTTGATTCAGGTCTATTTCGTAGCCGCTCCCAATCAGGCTTTCAAGCTGTGAAATCCCGTATTCGCAGGAAAGAATATTGTTGTCCATCAACACAAGTTTCTTGCTGTCCGGGCGCACAATGTCCTTCCATGCCCTGTACGGCCTTACCTGTCCTTCCTTCTGCGGCACCACGCACCAACGGCAACGATTAGGGCACCCGCGCGTTAAAAAACCTATGGCATAATCACAAGCCGGGTAAATGCTGTAATCGGGAAAAGCCGCGTCAATTTCCGGGTCTAATTCCTGATTCAGCGGAATATCTGTGTACCCTGTACCGCCTCGAATGGCCCAGTCCGGCAAGTACGGATTTTCTTCCGTGAAATCAAATACCTTGCTTGAATAGATTTTGTCGAACCGTTCCGTCAGCATAGGGTCCCACCATTCCACCGTATCACCCCGGCCTTTGTGGTAAGCTGATATTTTCATAAGCGCATAGTTTGGGAAGGCGGCTTTGCTGGTTCGCCGCTTCCGTCTCTGCGCGTAAGGGTCTTTGTCTGCGTCGTGCAAGCCGATAATCACGGCCCCGCCTCCTTCCTCAACACTTCCGCCGCATTGTCAGATAGAAATACCACCCGGACTGTTCCACATATTGCCGTTCACTGTCCACCAGTTCCCAGCCCCTATACTTCTTTTCCCAGAAGTTCCGGTATTCCTCCGAATCAGAGGGAAGTTTTGCGATTTTTTCAAGCTGGTTTCGGGTATACTTGCCATCGTTCGGCCCCCTGTGCCACGGCTTTTCCAAGTTCTGCGATTGCGTCCAATGCTTCTTTCCCGCCGAATCCTGCACCATGTAACCGGCCATATTCGCAATACCCTTTTTGTTCGGCTTCAAGCGGTCCGCGTTGGCCCAGCCAAACATAACCGCAGGGCGTTTTTGCTTCTTCGATTCCTTGACTTTCCACCATAGGGCTTCCACTTCGTCCCGGTCCAGCCCGCCGTTCATCAAAATATGATGGTGGATTCTGTGCGTTCCCTTCTTCTTCCGGCCCATCTGCGTTATCAGAAGGTATTTCAGCGGGGGAAGGCCGCGTTTCTTCCGCAGATAGGCCACCCGCCGCAGGAAGTTTATTGCGTTCTTCACGGCTTCTTCGTATGTATCCGGCAAAAACTCCGGGGCGTAAGTCAAGTGAACGGCAAGGTCCCCTTCTCCAAAATTGCTGTTGGCAAGCTGGATAAAATACCGTTTTGCCCGCTTGTCGTTTAAGTTCTTCTGTTTGGGTTCGGAAACCCGCTTTTTCTTCCCTCGCTTTCCTCTTACGGCCTTCTGTTGGTTCCCGGTATACGGGAATATCTCAGGGGCCAAATAGTCATTCCCGCAATGAATCACCTTTTCACGCATGAAGGATTTTTTCACGGCCCGATCTCCTTTCAAGGAATGGCCGTAATGGGTTTATGTTGGAGCGGGACAGCGCCCGCGCCGGTCCTCTTGAAAATGTGTGCTTCCCAATCAGGGCAAAGGGGGGAAAGGGTTCCTAACCTGCGCCCCCTCCCTTTCCCCCCTTTGCAATCCCCCCATACCCTCGGCGGCGCAAAGAAGAGAAAAGAAAACGTGTGGTTTAGAGGCGCACCCCGGAACGCCCGTTCTGTTCTTCCGTAAGGCTTACTTTTCGCGGCAAGAATAATACCCATTACAAGCCCGCACGCCGCCGAAATAGGCGGCTTGATCTCTTGACTTTTGCCGCGTGTTTTGCTATACTATTTACAGGTTTTATAGTTGTTTTTCACGGCAAAATCTTTTGAAAACCGCCCTGCGCCTGCTGTCGGAAGCGTGCGCAGGGCGGTTTTTCATGTTCTGTTGTCGAATTGCATTTTCTTTCCCCGTTTCCGCTTGAACTGTGATATAATGCAAGCGGAAAGGGGGCGCGTTGAATGAAGCGCTATACTGTTGATCTCCGTAGCCTGAACCCCGATGAAAGGCAAGCCGCTTTTGAGTTGATGGACGGTTTTTCTTTCATGGCAAATGAAATTTTCGGGGAATCCGGGCTTGAAGGCGCTGTTGTGTACTGGGATAGACAGGAAGATTTTCCCACTTCACCTGTTTTCCCGCGCGGCTGTCCCTTCCGGGAAGGCTGATTGCAGGTCCGGGGAAGGCAATCCCCAAATCTGAATTAAGGCCCTCGGATAGTCCGGGTCATAGTCGAATATGGCCCGGATTTTTCCTTTCCCGTACCGTTCGATTAGTTCCGGCACCTGTGCAAGTTTTTGGAAGATCGTTCCGTCGTTCCTCCAAAATCCCGCAGAAATCGCTAAGTCCTTCACGTAACCGTAATGCGCATACACAATGCTACTGTTCACGCCGTCCACCCATAGGACAACCGGGGAACCGTCCGGCGTGGCGGCTACTTGCGGCGCTTCCTGTTCCGGCGCTTCAAGGCCCAGCCACCACACGGGGCTATTGCGGGCCGCTTCGTTCGGGCAAGCGTCGCAGTTCTCAGCGCCGCACCCGGCGCAGAAGCGCGCCTGAAATTCCTTGTCCCACGGTCCTTCAACGCAGGGCAAGGACCGCAGGAAGGCCCCCAGCGCTTCCGGGCTTCGCGTGATCTGTTGGAAGTTGTTCACCGTTCATTCCTCTTTCTTCTGGCCGTCCCCGGCGCGCTCCCGCATTTTCGCGGGGTCAATGCCCGTCATTTTGAAAAAAGCCATATCCATTGCCACCTTCGCAAAGGCGTTCAGCGCCCCTTTTGCGGCGGTTTCGCGGGCTTCCGGGGGAAGGTCCTTCAAAATAGCGCCGATTTTATGAACCGCTTCTTCTGCCATCTTGTCCAGTTCTGCGGCGCGCTCTTCGCCTTCTTCCGGCTCCACAGATACAAAGATTTCAGATTTCAGGATACAAAGCGGACGCACGCCCTCGTCGCCGTTGCAAGCGTAGTAGGTGCTCAGCGCGCCGTCAGTGTAGACGTTGCGCACGAAAGCGCCCCATTGCGGCAAACAGGAATCAGGCGTAACCAGCCACCACCAATCTTCCGCGTTCAGGTTCGGAATCAAAGCGCGGTATTTGCGGAACTGTTCGCAGGACAGAAGGCCGATCATTGCGCTTGTGATTCCGTAATCCGTCATTCCATCGTCAGAAGTCAGGTCCAGCGCCAGCGGAACGAAATCTTCCTTCTTCGCGCCCTCCCGGCACAGCGCTTCCAGAAATTCGCCGTTCAGTTCCCGGTTCAGGCTGGATACGGCAAAGTTGTTCTTGCCGTCCGTGTCAAAGGCCCGCCGAAACAGGGAATCCGCCGAAAGCACCAGCGCACCGCCGCGCAGATCGTCCAGTTTAACCCAGTTCACCCCCGCGTAAGTGAATACGCGGCCATTTTTCAAGGCTCCAATTTTGCGTTCCATAGTTGTTTTTCTCCCTTATGTAATATTTTGGTCCCGTTTCCGGGCTTCCAACTCTTCCCGCGCTTCCTGTTCCGCCGCCGTGATCGTGCGGTCAATCTCAGAAAGCGCCCGGCGCATTTCTTCCGCCGAAAGGCCGATTGTCAGGCAAATAAACAGTTCCGCCGCCTCTTCTTCCGGCGTGAACTCCTTCTTCCGGGTCACTTCACAAGCCGGGTTCTGGCATATCAGTTCCGGCTTGTCCGCCATCGGGTCCACGGAACAGCCGGGGAATCCAAATTTGCGCGGACAATGGCCGTTCATGCGCTGGATTTGCAGGTATTCCAGAACGCCCTTGTACTTGATTTGGTTTCTTTGCGTTGACAGGAACGCCGTACCGCCTGCGGCCTGCAAGATGAATCCGCACCGTTCGGCCAGCTTCATTACAGCGGCCCACCCCAAATCATTAGAAGCGGCGTGCGCCCGCGTTTTTTCGGTCTGCGCTTTTGCGAAAACGTCCGGGCTTGTCCCTTTAACCTTCATGCTTTCACCCCTTCCGCTTTCGCCGGAAATCCCCGGCGTTCGGGCACGTTTTCCAATGCGGCACAAAGGCAACGGGCAAATCGTGGCTTTCCTCTTCCGGGCGGGCGGCGCGGCCTGTGATAACTTCGCCTTCATCGGTCATAAAACGGTCACTTCCGCCGCCTTCAATCACAAAGACGGGTTCCGGGTCCACCGGCATATTGCGCCCGCTCGTTGTGCGTATCCATTCAATGGTACAGCCGCACCCACGGCAATTACTCACTTTGTTTTCTCCTTCCTGCGGGCTTCCCGCAAGTGTCGGGGCCATTGGTTCAAGCCGCCGAAATATACACACAGCTTCCGGCCCCACGTTCGGGTTTTCCGGCCTGAACATAACCACAAAATCCCTGTGCGTCCCGCCGCGCCACAACTGTTCCGCAAAAGCAATGGCGTTCGTCCATGCGGCGCGCCGGTCCTCTTCCAGCCGGGCGGCTTCTTTCGCTTCCGGGGTTTCATACCGGGTGAAGATGGAGGGGAAGCCCCCGGCGATTTCCACGGTTACACGCAGGGAAAGAAGATCGCTTTCCGTCTGCGTGTACTCGCACCAAACGGGCCGCTTTCCGTCCTTCCCGCCGCCTGTAATCATCATGCAGGCCGGGCCGGTCCAGTCCGGGAACTCGATTTTCTTTTTCATGCGTCCCGCCCCTTCCTTCACGGTTTGTTCCAAATCCGATTAACCGCCGCGTGGCACACGTCCGCGCCGTTGGTGTTTACCCAATCTTCCAGCGCTTCCCGGCGTGCCCGGCGTGCGGCCTCTTCCTCCGCTTTGAAATCCTGTTCCAGCGTTTCGGGGTTGTGATACTGAACACAGCGCCCAGTTCCGCAGGCAAAGGCCACTTCCAGCAAGATACAGCCGGAACCGCTAATGTCCGGGTGAATCCGCACGTTCAGGCTTCCAAACTGCATTTGAAAGAATCCTTCCGGCGCGTTAGGTTCCTTTTTCAGCCCCTTTACGGCTCCGATCTCCTGAACGGCCAGTTCCCGCGCCTTCTTCGCGGTCAGCTTCACGCCGCCCGGATACTCCTTTTTCTTTGCCATCGTGTCCCACTCCTTCCTCTCCATTTTCGGGCACCATGCGGGGACGTATGGAAGAAAGCGTTCAACCCCTACCAGATACCCCCGGTGTGGCCCTTCTGCAAAGCACCTGTAACCCGTCTGTCCCTTCGTCCACGGTTCGGTTACTATGTGTTCGCACCCTTCGCAGGTCCGGGAGAAGTCCGCGTTCATACGGCTACCCCCGGCCCCGTTCCGCGCTTCCGGCCCCTGCGGGCAATCCCCGCGTCAACGGCCTTCTGTGCAATAACCGGGTTATATGCAGGGCGCTTGTTTCGCCCATCCTTCCCCGGATACCCCCGCCGCAGTTCACGGGAAATTGTGGCCGGGTCCGTCCCGATCTCTTCCGCTATGGCCTGCGCAGGCGTTCCGATGGACCACAGCCGCGCAATGCGCTTCCTGTCCTCGAAATCAATGTATCTGTATCTTCTCGCCACGGTTTCACCCCCATTTCTCTTTCCCCTGCGGCGGCGGCCCAGTCCCGCCGCCCTCTTCCTTCCGCGTTTCTGCATACGGCTTCCCGGTCCCGGTTTCCTCCGCCGCTGTCCCGGTCAGCATTTCCGCGCCGGGCTTGTCCTGCTGGCTGTTTTCCGCCGCGTCCGTGGTGTCTGCCGGTGCAAAATCGTATTTTTTGTATTCCTCCAACAGTTCTTCACGCCGGGCCACTTCCTGCGGCTGTTCATACTGTGCGAAATTAAAGCATTTCTTGAACTTCCGCGCCGCGTCGATAATCTTTTTGTCGTAGTCGTATTGAATCAACTGCATTGTGCAAAAGAAATCCCATGCGCTTTTGATTCCGCCGATCTTGTTACATACCCGCCGAAACTGTTCCCGCTCTTCCGCGTTCATCCAAGTTTCCCCGGCTTCCTGTGCCAACTTGTCCGCTTCCCGCTTATTGTCGTATTCCAAGGTTCCGGGGATTTCCGCCCGATAGGTTTCTTTCCAATCATCTTCCGCGCGCTGGTACAGATCATCAAAGGAAATTTCAACTTCCCCGTCGTATGTGGTTTCATCTGCGCCGTATTCAATGCGGTAAGCGTCAATCAGGCCGTTTTCGTCGTAGGTTACGAAAATGTGAATCAGGCTGTAATCTTCCGCCCAGAAGTCAAACCCGCAGGAATCGCCGTGAATGATCGCCGCACATTCCGCCTGCTTCGGCATTTCCTTAACGTTGATTTCGTCGTAAGGGTGAATACCGAAATAGCCGCCGTTCTTTGTGTAGAGGTCCGCATAGCTATCTTCGTCGCAAACCAATTCCTGCGTCTTGTCCTTTCGGTCACGGTCAACGGGGTTCTTGTAGCCGTCCGCCGCGCTGTACCATTCCACCGTACCCCAGCCGGGCTTTGCGGCCTGCTTATAGGCTTCCGTCTTGCTTGCCAGTTTGCAAACCGGGATACTCACAACATCAGTGACAATGTATCTTACTTCGTTCTTCATTTTGCGTTCCTCCCGGCTTTTTTGCCTGTTATTCGGCAAAAAAATAAATGCAAGAAACGGTTGTTACCGTTCTTGCATTTAATATACTACTTCACAAAATCTCTGTTTCTTATAATCTGCCCGGAAACCGGGGCGGAAAACCGGGAAATTTTTCGCCGGAAAAGGGGACGTATCCCATACGGGGCGGCGCTTTTGGAAAAAACGACGAAGGCGGGGCAGAAAATTCTTGTTGACAAACCGCCGAAAATCCTGTATCTTATACCCCAACAGCAAAATAACGAAACGCGACGACAGGGAGAAAGTCCTTTTCCGCATGCTTTAGAGAGCCGCCGGTTGCTGGGAGGCGGCGCGGAGGGGAAGGATGTTACTGGCCCTCGAGCGGTTCCGCTGAGACCGGGGAGCGGTTTAGGCGGAAACGGGTTTCCTCACCGTTACCAAAGAGGCGGGATTCGTCCGGCAGAGCCGGGCCGATGCCGGAAGCGGGCAGTTTTGCCAATGAGAGTGGTACCGCGGAAGCTGAGCTTTCGTCTCTTTAGAAAGAAGGAGACGAGGGCTTTTTTGTTGTTTTCAAGTGAATTTTCAAATACATGACAGGAGGAACCCACCATGAAGCGCATCAAGATTTTCGACACCACCCTCCGGGACGGCGAGCAGTCCCCCGGCTGCAGCATGAACCTTCCGGAGAAGATTGAGATGGCGAAGCAGCTGGAGCGCCTGGGCGTGGACGTGATCGAGGCGGGCTTTGCCATTGCCTCCCCCATGGACCACAAGAGCGTGAAGTCCATTGCCGCCGCTGTCTCCAAGTGTACGGTGGCCAGCCTGGCCCGCTGCACCAAGGGGGACATCGACGCCGCCTGGGACGCGGTGAAGGCGGCAAAGCACCCCCGCATCCACGTGTTCCTGGCCACCAGCGACATCCATATGGAGTACAAGCTGAAAATGACCCGGGAGGAGGTGCTCCAGCGCATCAGTGAGATGGTGGCCTACGCCAAGAGCTTTTGCGAGGATATCGAATTTTCTGCCGAGGACGCTTCCCGCTCCGACCACGCGTTCCTGGCCCAGTGTTTTTCAAGAGCCCTGGCCGCCGGGGCCACGACCTTGAACGTCCCCGACACGGTGGGCTATTCCACGCCCCAGGAGATGGGGGATTTGATCCGCTACCTCCGGGAGCATGTGGAGGGCATCGAAAACGTGGATATCTCCACCCACTGCCATAACGACCTTGGCATGGCGGTGGCCAACTCCCTGGCCTGCATCCAGGCGGGAGCCACCCAGGTGGAGTGCACCGTCAACGGCATCGGCGAGCGGGCGGGCAACGCCAGCCTGGAGGAGCTGGTCATGGCAATCCGCACCCGCCGGGACTTCTACGGCGCGGACACCGCCGTCAACACCCGGCAGATTTACCGCTCCAGCAAGCTTTTAAGCTCCATTACCGGTGTGGCCATCGCCCCCAGCAAGGCCATCGTGGGCGCCAACGCCTTCGCCCATGAATCGGGCATTCACCAGCACGGCGTTCTCGCCAACGCCCAGACCTACGAGATCATGAATTCCACCGACGTGGGCATCCCTCAAAATACCATGGTCCTGGGCAAGCACTCCGGCAAGCATGCCCTCCGGGAGAAGCTGGAGTCTATGGGCTACGAGCTCAGCGACGAGGAGCTGGAAGGCGTTTTCACCCGTTTCAAAACCTTGGCGGACAAGAAAAAGAGCATTACCGGGTCCGATTTGGAATCCCTGGTCCTCCACCGCCGGAACAACAGCCTCAACGCCCAGACCGGGGCCTGCCGCCTTCTGGGCCACCTGATCAACACCAGCACCAGCGCCAGCCTTCCCACCACCTCCTATATCAAATTGGAGCGGGACGGAGAGGTCCGGGAGGACGCCGCCATCGGCTCCGGCCCCCTGGACGCGTCCTTCAAGGCCATCAACCGGATGCTGGATTTGGACATCAAGCTGGAGAGCTTCAGCCTGAACGCCGTCACCGACGGCGAGGACGCCATCGGCGAGGGCATCGTAAAAATCAAGGCCCCCAACGGGGAGACTTACACCGGCACCGGCCTTTCTACGGATATCATCGAGTCCTCTATCCGGGCCTATGTCAACGGCATCAACAAGATGATGGAGGACGCCTCCGCAGAGGCCACCGCCTGAATCAGACAAAATTTCGTAATCATGAAGGAGCGTGAATACAAATGGGAATGACCATGACGCAGAAAATCCTGGCAAAGCACGCGGGACTAAGCTCTGTCCGGGCGGGACAGCTCATTCAGGCGAAGCTGGACCTGGTGCTGGGCAACGACATCACCACCCCTGTGGCCGTCAACGAGTTCGAGGCGGCGGGCTTTGACCAGGTCTTTGACAAGAGCAAAATCGCTCTGGTGATGGACCACTTCGCCCCCAACAAGGACATCAAGGCCGCCGCCCAATGCAAGCAGTGCCGTGCGTTTGCCCGTCGGTTCGATATCGACAACTACTTTGACGTGGGGGAGATGGGCATCGAGCACGCGCTGCTGCCCGAGAAGGGATTGGTTGCCCCGGGCGAGGCCGTCATCGGCGCGGACTCCCACACCTGCACCTACGGGGCCCTGGGGGCCTTCTCCACCGGCGTTGGGTCCACGGACATGGGCGCGGCCATGGCGGCGGGGGAGACCTGGTTCAAGGTGCCCTCCGCCATCAAGGTGAACCTCACCGGAAAGCTGCGGCCCTTCGTCTCCGGCAAGGATGTGATACTGACTCTCATCGGCAGGATCGGCGTGGACGGGGCCCGCTACCAGTCCTTGGAGTTCGCCGGGCCCGGGGTTGCCGAACTCTCCATTTACGACCGGCTGACCATCTCCAACATGGCCATTGAGGCCGGGGCGAAAAACGGCATTTTCCCTGTGGACGCCGTCACAAAAGCCTATGTGGAGGGCCGGGTGAACCGCCCCTGGACCGCCTATGAGGCGGACGCGGACGCGGAATATGAGCGCACCGTGGAGATCGATTTGAGCCAGGTGGACTGCACCGTGGCTTATCCCCATCTCCCTGAAAACGCCCACAGCGCCCGGGAGGGGAAGGATATTCGAATCGACCAGATTGTCATCGGCTCCTGCACCAACGGGCAGCTGCCCGATCTGGAGGCTGCTGCCGCCATTTTGAAGGGAAAGCATCTGGCAAGGGACGTTCGGGGCATCGTCATTCCCGCTACCATGAACGTATACCGGGAATGCATGAAGCGGGGCCTTACCGATATTTTCCTGGATGCGGGCTGCATCGTCTCCACGCCTACCTGCGGACCCTGCCTTGGCGGCTACATGGGCATCCTGGCCGCCGGGGAGCGCTGCGTCTCCACCACCAACCGGAACTTTGTGGGCCGTATGGGCCACGTGGACAGCGAGGTCTATCTCGCCTCTCCCGCCGTGGCCGCCGCGTCCGGAATTGCCGGGCATATCGCGCATCCGGACGAGGTTTGAGACCGTGAACATCTCGTGGGACGCGGCGAAGTATACCCATGACTTTTCCTTCG
Source organism: uncultured Oscillibacter sp. (assembly GCA_910585165.1). Lineage (GTDB taxonomy): Bacteria > Bacillota > Clostridia > Oscillospirales > Oscillospiraceae > Oscillibacter. Next base: position 15,086 of record CAJUBX010000018.1, read on the forward strand.
TCCATCAATATGGAGCCGCCCTGCTGGACCTGATCGACGGGGAGGGCCTGTCGGTCCTGGACCTGGGCTGCGGAAACGGCGCGCTGACGGCGGAGCTGGCCGCCAGGGGCCATGACGCGGAGGGTATGGATGCCTCCGGCGATCTGCTTCAAACGGCCCGGGCAAACCACCCGGAGCTGCGCTTTCGGCAGGGAGACGCGGCGGACTTCCAGGCAGAGCCGCCATATGACGCGGTATTCTCCAATGCGGTTTTTCACTGGATCGACCGGGAAAAGCAGCCTGGTATGATCGCTTGTGTATACAACGCCTTGAAGCCGGGCGGGCAGTTTGTCTTCGAATTCGGCGGATACGGCAACAACGCCCGGATTCACGCCGCGCTGGGCCGGGAGTTTGAAAAACGGGGTCTGGCCTACCGGATGCCCTTCTACTTCCCGGCCATCGGCGAATACGCCGCCCTGCTGGAAAGAGGCGGGTTTCAGGTGCGGCTGGCTCTGCTGCTGGACCGGCCGACGAAGCTCAAGGGCGAAGATGGCCTATATGACTGGATCCGCATGTTTGTAAAGACGCCCTTCCAGGGAATCGAACCGGATCTTGGGGAAGAGATTATGCGCTCGGCGGCGAAGGAATTGGAGGGCGCGCTGCGTCACGGCGGAGATTGGTACGCGGACTACGTGCGGCTGCGCTGCAAGGCCGTCAAGCCGCGTGAAAGCACTTGTTTTGCAAAAATCTGAAGGAGGTTTGAATCATGAACGTACAGGGAACCGTCCATAAGTACGGGGATCATGTGGACACCGACGTTATCATCCCCGCCCGCTATCTCAACACCCCGGACCACAAGGAGCTGGCCGCCCACTGCATGGAGGACATCGACAAGGACTTTGTCCGCAAGGTGAAGCCCGGAGACGTGATGGTGGCCGGCGTGAACTTCGGCTGCGGCTCCTCCCGGGAGCACGCCCCCATCGCCATCAAGGCCAGCGGCGTGAGCTGCGTCATCGCGGCCACCTTTGCCCGGATTTTTTACCGCAACGCCATCAACATCGGCCTGGCGATTCTGGAATGCCCCGCCGCCAGCGCCGGTATCTCCGGCGGGGACCAGGTGGCGGTGGACTTTGATACCGGCGTGATCACCAACGTGACCAAAAACGAGACCTACCAGGCGGAGCCCTTCCCCCCCTTCATCAAGGACATGATGGAAAAGGGCGGGCTCATGGCCTCTTTGAAGGCCGGAAAGGCGGGCATATGAACAAGACCATCGCCGTCATCCGGGGCGACGGCATCGGCCCCGAGATTGTGAACGAGGCCATCGGCGTACTGGACGCCGTGGCGAAGAAGTTCGGGCACGGGTTTTCCTATCAGGAGGCTCCCATGGGCGGCTGCGCCATCGACTCCTTCGGCGTGCCCCTGCCGGACTCCAGTTTGGAAACCTGCCTGAACGCCGACAGCGTGCTGCTGGGGGCCGTCGGGGGCCCCAAATGGGACGCCCAGCCCTCCGCCAACCGGCCGGAGCGGGGGCTTTTGAAGCTCCGCTCCGCCATGGGTTTGTATACCAACGTCCGGCCTGCCCGGATGTTCTCCGACCTCGCCGCTGCCTGTCCCCTCCGCTCGGATATCGCCGCCAGGGGCATTGACTTCGTGGTGGTCCGGGAGCTCATCGGCGGCCTGTACTTCGGCGAGCATACCACCTTTGAGGCGGACGGGGAGCAGAAGGCGGCGGACGTGTGCTCCTACAGCGAGCATGAGGTCCGCCGGGTGGCCCGGGTGGCCTTCGACATGGCCCGGAAGCGCCGGGGGCGGGTGACCTCCGTCGACAAGGCCAACGTGCTGGACACCTCCCGCCTGTGGCGCAGGACCGTGGAGGAAGTGGCCAAGGATTACCCGGACGTGGAGCTTCTCCACATGTATGTGGACAACGCCGCCATGCAGATTGTCCGGGACCCCAGCCAGTTTGACGTCATTGTGACGGAGAACCTGTTTGGGGATATCCTCTCCGACGAGGCCAGCCAGATCACCGGCTCCATCGGCATGATCCCATCCTCCAGCATGGGGGAGGGAACCCGGGGGCTGTACGAGCCCATTCACGGCTCCGCCCCGGACATCGCCGGGCAGGACAAGGCCAACCCCATCGGCACCATCCTGGCGGCGGCCATGATGCTCCGGTACAGCTTCGACATGGCGGCGGAAGCCGACGCGGTGGAGAGCGCCGTGGACCAGGCGCTGAAAGCGGGCCTTCGCTGCGGGGACATCCTGAACGGGGACGGGAAGCTCCTGGGCTGCAAGGCCATGGGGGCGGAAATCCGGGCCCGGATTTAAAGGAGAAACGAAAGGGGGGGAGGCTTTTCAGCCTCCCCCTTTGACAAAGGCCGACCTATTTGCTATGATGGAACCATCATTTGTGAGAGGAGCGGGACTATGCGAAATGTAAAATACGGCAGATGCGTCCGCTGCGGCAGGACTTATGAGGCCGTGCCGGACCTGACCACCTGCAAATGCGGCGGCATCCTGGAGATTGTCTACGATTACGATTACATCAAATCCCGGCTTACCAGGAAGACCCTGGCGAACCGGACGGAGCGGTCCATGTGGCGTTACCGGGAGCTGCTTCCCATTGAAGAGGACACCGCTCTCCCGCCCCTCCGGGTGGGCTGGTCCCCTCTCTATGAGGAGCGGCGCCTTGCGGAGCAATTGGGCCTGGGCCGCCTCTTTGTGAAGGACGACGGCCAGAACCCCACCGCTTCCCTGAAAGACCGGGCCAGCGCCATGGCGGTGGCCAAGGCCCGGGAGGCCGGGGCCAAGGTGATTGCCTGCTCCTCCACTGGAAACGCCGCCTCGTCCCTGGCGGGCAACGCGGCGGCGGCGGGGCTCTCCACCTATATCTTCGTCCCCTCCCGTGCCCCCAAGGGAAAGGTGGCCCAGCTGATGACCTTCGGGGCTACGGTGATCTCCGTCCAGGGGAGCTATGAGGAGACCTTTGAGCTGTCCAGGCAGGCCATTGACCGGTGGGGCTGGTACAACCGCAACGCCGCCATCAATCCCTATCTTTCCGAGGGAAAGAAAACCGTAGCCCTGGAGATTATGGAGCAGCTGAACTGGGAGGTTCCGGATTACATCGCCATCTCCGTGGGGGACGGCTGTACCATCGCGGGGCTTTGGAAGGGGCTGAAAGACCTGCATGCCATCGGCTTGATTGACCGCCTGCCCCGGCTGATTTCCGCTCAGGCGGCGGGCTGCTGCCCGCTGAACCGGGCCATTGAGGCGGACGCGCCCTGGGAGCCCATGGAGGAGAACACCCTGGCGGACTCCATCGCCGTAGGCGTGCCCCGGAATGCGGACAAGGCGCTCATGGCAATCCGGGAATCGAAGGGCTTGACGGTGAACGTCACCGACGAAGAAATCATGGCCGCCCAGCAGCTTTTGGGGCGGACCTGCGGCGTGTTCGGCGAGCCCGCCGGAGTTACCGGAACGGCGGGGGTAAAGAAGCTCTGCGAGGCCGGAAAAATCGGGAAGAAGGACACGGTGGTCTCCGTGGTGACGGGCAACGGCCTGAAGGACGTGGCCAACGCCATCGCCGCCTGCAAAGAGCCCATCACCATTCCCGGAAGCATGGACCGGCTGCTGGAGGCCTTTGCGGAAAACGGCGTCCGGGCGGACGGGACATGACCCTGCGGCCCTACCGTTCCTCCGACCTTCGGGAGATTGCGGAATTGTTTTATACGACGGTGCATACGGTGAATGCCGGGGACTATGCGCCAGAGCAGCTGGACGCCTGGGCGGACGGGTCCCCGGACCTGGCGGAGTGGGACCGGACGCTGTCGGAGCACACCGCGCTTGTGGCGGCGGAGGATGGGAAAATCCTGGGCTTTGGGGATATCAGCCGCACAGGCTATTTGGACCGGCTGTATGTCCACCGGGACTTCCAGCGCCGGGGAATCGCCTCCGCCCTCTGCGCCGCGCTGGAGGAAGCCGTGGAGGCGGAGCGGATTGTCACCCACGCCTCCATTACGGCCCGGCCGTTTTTCGAGGGCAGGGGCTACCGGACGGTCCGGGAGCGCCGGGTGGTCCGGCATGGGGTGGCTATGACGAACTTTCGGATGGAGAAGCTCCGGCCCTGCGCACAAAACGCCTGTTATGCGGCAGAAAACGCCGTTGCGCCCCCGGCGGAAACGGAGTAAGATTATCCTTGCGCGATATAAGCGCGAGGCAGGAGGAATTGACCCATGAACACAGCCTTTGATGCCCACTGCTGGGCGGAAATCGACCTGGACGCCCTGGCCCATAACTTCCGCCTGGTTCAGAAGCGGGCGGCGCCCGCTGCGGTCTGCGCCGTGGTGAAGGCTGACGCTTACGGCCACGGGGACCGCATGGCGGCCCGGACCTTGGCGGAGGCGGGGGCGGCGTGGTTTGCCGTCAGCTCCCTGGCGGAGGCCCGACGCCTGCGCAGGGGCGGCATCGGACAGCCTGTTTTAATTCTGGGCATGACCCGTCCGGAGTGTGCCGGGACGCTGGCGGCGGAGGGGATTACCCAAGCGGTCTACAGCCTGGAGTATGCCCGGGCCCTCTCCCAGGCGGCGGAGGCCGCCGGGACGGCGGTGGAGTGCCATTTGAAAATCGACACCGGCATGGGCCGCATCGGCTTTGGGGCCTGCCGGGATTTTGAGGGTGCGGCCTCCGGCCTTTTGGAGTGCCGGAGGCTGAAGGGGCTCTGCGTCACCGGGGCGTTTCAGCACTTTTCCGTAGCGGACTCCCGGTCGGAGGAGGACGAACGCTACACCGGGGAGCAGTACGCCCTGTTCTGCCGGATGGTGAAGCGGCTGGAGGCGGCAGGGCCGCTGAAAACCGTCCACTGCTCCAACTCCGCCGGGCTGACAGTCCATCCGGAGTGGAGCCTGGACATGGTCCGGGCGGGGGTCATTCTCTACGGCCAGGACCCCAGCGGCCAGGTGCCCTTTCCCGGCCTTCGCCCTGTTATGACGCTGAAAACCGTGGTCAGCCAGGTGAAAGACCTGGCCCCCGGGGACTGCGTGGGCTACGGGCGGCAGTATACGGCGGACCGGTCCCTGCGGGCGGCCACCGTCTGCTGCGGCTATGCCGACGGATATCCCCGGTGCCTTTCCAACCTGGGCACGGCCTCCATTCATGGTAAGCCAGCCCCGGTCATCGGCCAGGTGAGCATGGACCAGATCGTCTTGGACGCCTCCGCCGTGCCGGAGGTCTCCGCCGGAGACGAGGCGGTACTTCTGGGGCCCGCCCCGGCGGACGGCTTCGCCCAGGCGGCGGGGAAGGCGGGGACCATTTCCTATGAGCTCCTCTGCGCCGTGGCCCGCCGGGTGCCCCGGGTCTACCTCCGGGGCGGCCAGGCGGTGGAGGTGCTGGACTACCTGGAGTGAGAAAACGGGCTTGACGGCCGGAAGTTTCCATGCTATCATCGTTCCCAGCAAGTCCCGTCCCCGGGAAGCGGTTCTGACCGGCGGACTTGGATTTCCCATCTTCCGGTCTGGCGGCGAGGAGGTTCCGAGCCGTAAGAGGAAAGAGAAGGACGCGGAGAGGTGTTCTCCGGGTCCGCCGCTCTGTGGTTTCACGGCCCCTCTGCCGGACGGCGGAGGGGCTTTTCTTAGAGCCTATCCGCAAATAATCCGCACACAGCTTGCTTGCATATTTTCCGCAGCAATCCTGACGGATTGCAAGGGAAATCGACGCAGTATGGCGGGAAAAAGACCGCCCAGACAGCGTTCGACGGTTGTGAATACAGGTTCTTAGGGATGTCACATGCCCTTGGGGCAAAAATCTGACGGCGCAATCTGCGCACGTCTTATTCGCGAATAGGCTCTTATTTCCAAAGTAATATTTTCCGGGAAGGGGGGAAAGACGTATGGAGACCCGCGTCGCCGTCCTGGCGGTTATCGTCCGGGAGGCGGACTCCGTGGCCGCGCTGAACGCCCTGCTGCATCAGTATGAAAGCGCCGTTATCGGGCGGATGGGGGTGCCCTGCCGGGAGCGGGGAATCCGCCTTATCAGCGTGGCCCTGGACGCTCCGGCGGACGTGATTTCCGCTCTGTCCGGGAAGATCGGGAGACTTCCCGGCGTGACGGCGAAAACGGTTTACGCGCCTGTAAGCGCCTGAAAAGAGAAACTGTCATTGGAGGAAACCACTATGAAAGCATTGAAAACCCTGGCCTTGATTCTGGCTCTGGCCCTGGCCATGACCGCCTGCGGCGTGATTCGCAGCGAGGACGGCCCCACGAAAGTGATTACCGGCAGTTCTCAAACCTCCTCCCCGGCGGAGGAACCTGCGGAGCAGCCCGCTCCCGCCGAATTCCAGCCGGAGGACGCGCCCCAGCTCATTGAGGACATCCAGCTTCGGATCGGGGCTCTGAAGGGCCCCACCGCCATGGGGATGATCCGCATGATCTCCGACGACGGCATGAACAGCTACACCCTAGCGGGCTCCGCCGACGAGCTGACTCCCAGGCTTATCAAGGGAGAGCTGGATATTGCCTGTATTCCGGCCAACCTGGCGGCGGTGCTGTACAACAAGACGGAGGGACAGATTGTCACCCTGGCCGTCAATACCCTGGGGGTTCTCTACATCGTGGAGAACGGCGGGGAGACCGTCCAATCCATGGCGGATTTGAGGGGGAAAACCATCGTGGCCGCCGGGAAGGGGTCCACGCCGGAGTATAGCCTGCGCTACCTTCTGGAGCAAAACGGCCTGGACCCGGATAAGGACGTAACCGTCGACTGGAAGAGCGAGCATGCCGAATGCGTCGCCGCCCTGGCGGCGGGAAGGGCGGACATCGCCCTGCTGCCCCAGCCCTTCGTCACCGTGGCCCAGGGGAAGCTGGAAAACCTCCGGACAGCCCTGGACCTGACGGCGGAGTGGGAGGCCCTGGACAATGGCTCCGCCATGATCACCGGCGTGGCCGTGGCCCGGCGGGACTTTGTGGAAAAGCACCCGGAGCTGACAGATAGATTTCTGAACGAGTATGCCGCTTCCGTGGACTGGGTGAACGAAAACACCGCCCAGGCGGCGGAGCTGGTGGCGGCCAACGGCATCATCGAAAGTCCCGCCATCGCGGAAAAGGCCCTGCCCCGCTGCAACATCGTCTTTCTCACCGGGCAGGAGATGTACGAAAAGCTCTCCGGCTATCTCCAGATTCTGGCGGAGGCGGCTCCCGAGTCCGTAGGCGGCGCGCTGCCCCGGGACGACTTCTATTATGGCCTCTAAGCTCCGCCCCTGGTCCGTGGCTTTCTGGCTGCTGGCCTGGCAGGGGGGGAGCATGGCCCTGGCGGCGGCGGTTCCCGGCGGGGCGCTGCTGCTGGCCTCTCCGCTCCAGGCGGCCCTCCGCCTCCTGGAGCTGCTGCCAAGCACCGCTTTCTGGCGGGCGGTGGGGAATTCGTCCGCCCGCATCTTCGGCGGCTTTCTGATGGCCTGCGCCCTGGGGACGCTGCTGGCGGCCCTGGCGGCGGGGAGGCCCTGGCTTCAGGACCTTCTGGCCCCGCCGGTGGCGGCGGTGAAGGCGGCGCCCGTGGCCTCGTTCATCATCCTGGCCCTGGTGTGGCTGGACGCCGAATCTCTGTCACGATTCATTTCGGCGCTGATGGTCTTTCCCCCGGTGTACCTCAACGTGCTGGCGGGCCTCCGGGAGACGGACCCCAAACTTTTGGAGCTGGCCCGGGTCTACCGGATTCCACTGGGAAGGCGGATTTGGGGAATTTACGCGCCCCAGGCTCTGCCCTATTTCCGCTCCGCTTCTTCCCTGGCCCTGGGCCTTTGCTGGAAGGCGGGGACGGCGGCGGAGGTCATCGGCCTTCCGCCGGGGACCATCGGCGAGCGGCTGTACACCGCGAAAATTTACCTGCAAACCCCGGACCTGTTTGCATGGACCGCCGTGATTTTGGCCCTGGCGGCAGTCTTCGAGCGGCTGTTTCTGGCGGCGGTGGACGGCCTTATGGGAAAGGCGGGACCGTGATGGAGATTTATGTGGAAGGGCTTTGCAAGTCCTATGGCGGGAGGCCCGTTCTGACAGGCCTGACCGCCGTTTTCCGCCCTGGTATTACCTGCATCGCCGCCCCCTCCGGGACGGGGAAGACCACGCTGCTGCGCCTTCTGCTGGGGCTGGAGCGCCCCGACGCGGGGACCATCCGCGGCGCGGACTGCCGCTGGGGGGCCGTATTTCAGGAGGACCGCCTGCTGGAGAACCTGCCCGCCGCAGGAAATCTCCGCTTCGCGCTGGGGGAGGTTCCCGGGGAGGCGGGGAAACTTCTGGCCCGCCTGGGCCTGGAGCTTGGGGACGCAAGGCCCGTCCGGGAGTGGTCCGGGGGCATGAAGCGGCGGCTGGCCCTGGCCCGGGCCCTGCTGGCCCCGGGGGAGGCCCTGGCCCTGGACGAGCCCTTTACCGGGCTGGACGGGGAGAACCGGAAGCGGTGCCTGGAGCTGATCCGGGAGAGGGGAGAGGGGAAGCCGGTGCTGCTGGCCACCCATGACCTGGCCGGCCTGGAGGGCGCGCCGGTGGTGCGCCTGGTGGGCCGATAGGGGAAAACTCCGCCGGCCGGGCGGAGTTTTTTCCCGCTTTTCATGGAAATGCACTTGAAAACAGGGGAATTTTGCCGTACAATAAACGCCGGATTCAACGCCGCCTGTTTAGAGCCTGTTTCAAATTCCCTGAAACCGCGTTGATTTGATTTGAAGTCCGCCTGGGTTTCTGCGCCAAACCGTCTTGCCCGGCAAAAAATCTGAGCCGCTCCGGCATTCCGCCGGATTTTGAACAGGCTCTTGGGAGGAACCGCCATGCGCGTGATCACAGGCTCCGCCGGGGGCCGCCGCCTGCTGGAGCTGGAGGGGCTGGAGACCCGCCCCACCACGGACCGGGTGAAGGAGGGCGTCTTCAGCGCCCTGCAATTTGATATCGAAGGCCGCCGGGTGCTGGACCTTTTCGCCGGAACCGGGCAGATGGGCATCGAGTGCCTGAGCCGGGGGGCCGCCTCCGCCATCTTTGTGGACCGGAGGAAGGACGCGTTCGAGCTGGTGAAGAAAAACCTGGCCCTGACGAATCTCCAGGACCGGGCCCGGGCGGTAAACGGGGACTCCCTGGCCTTTCTGGCCGGGACCAAGGAGCGCTTCGACCTGGTGTTTCTGGACCCGCCCTACGCCTCCGGCCTGCTGGAACAGGCGCTGGAGCGGCTTACGGCGCCGGGATTTGACATTCTGGCTCCTTATGGTATAATCGTAGCGGAACACCCGGCGGACCGCCGCCTGGCCGTCCCGGCGGGGTGCCGCCTGCGCAAGACCTACCGCTACGGCAAAATTGCCGTCACCCTCTTTCGCCGGGAGGGAAACGAATAGAACGAGGAAACCGCTCATGAGAACAGCCATCTGCTCCGGCAGCTTCGACCCCATTACCCTGGGCCATTTGGACGTGATCCGCCGTGCCGCCGGGTGCTTTGACAGGGTCTGGGTCTGCGTCAGCCCCAACGCCGAAAAGCGCAACCAGATGTTTACCCCGGAACGCAAGCTCCAAATGGTCCGGGCCGCCATAGAGGACCTGCCCAACGTGGAAGCGGAGCTCTGGCCGGGCCTGCTGGCCGACTTTGCCAAAGATCATGGAGCCTGTGCCATTGTCCGGGGAGTCCGGGGCTTGGCGGACTTTGACGGGGAGTATCAAATGGCCCAGATCAACCGGGGAATCTGCCCGGGACTGGAGACCATGCTCCTGCCCGCCAGCGCCCCGTACCAGCACTTCAGCTCCTCCATGGCCCGGGAGATGATCCGCTACCGCCAGCCTTTGGAGAAGTATTTGCCCGCACCCGTCATCCCGCTTGTGGAGGAACTGACAGAGAAAGAGGGAGGATCGCACCATGGCCAATGACATCAACCGCCTGATCGATATGATTTACGAGCGGATCGAGGACGCCAAGGCTCCCGCCTTGAAGCCCAGCATGAGCATCGTGGACCGGGATGAGCTGCTGGACCTGCTGGACGAGCTCCGGGCCCAGCTGCCGGCGGAGGTCAAGCGCGCCCAGGAGCTTTTGAGCGCCCGGGAAAAGTTCGTGGAGGACGCCAAGCGGGACGTGGAGCGCATGATGCGCCAGGCGGAGCTGGAGGCCAAGACCAAAATCTCCGAGAGCGAGGTCATGTACGCCGCCCGGGAGAAGGCCCGGCAGATCGTCACCCGGGCGGAGGAGCGGTCCCGCCAGCTCTACCAGGTGGCCAACAGCTACGCCGAGGACGCCCTGGCCCGGACGGAGGAGGCCGTGCAGGCCGCCTTGGACGAGGTGAAGCAGTCCCGCATCCGCTTCCGCACCACCTCCGCCGCCAAAATGCAGGAGCAGAGGCAGAAATTGGAAAAACAAAACGGCGGCGAGGAAGGCTGAGTTGTCTGCCGCTAACAAAAGTTTGGCGAATTTGACGAAACTTTTTTGGAAATAAAAGGGTCCGCCGCTAGATGTGGAGAAAAAGCGAAGAAAGAACGCCCGCAGTCGCAAGATGTTGCGACTGCGGGCGCTTTTTTTTGCGTGGAAGCCGGGGCGAAAAAAGTAGAACGCATGTTTTCTTTTCTAGGATTTGGGAGAAAAATTGAGGATTCAAGAGAAAAGGACCAGTTTTCCGTCGAAAAAAAATCCTTGCTTTTCGGTGGCGGTTTTCGTATACTAGGTAGCATAGGTGGGGAGAAGTGGGGACTTAAGGCAATCAAGTGGAACGAAACCCCATTCCATCCCATAAAAGGGGGAAAGGGGGCGGCTCCATGGCAAGGCTGCTGGGCAAATCGAATAACAGCATCGACGCCAAGGGCCGCCTTGTGATCCCTTCCGCCATGCGGGAGGCGCTGGGCGACACCTTTTTCATCACTATCGGCGCCGAGCATTGCCTGACCATCTACCCCCAGGCCAAGTGGGAGCAGATGTCCGACGAGATGGACGAGCTGCCCTATACGGAGGCCAGAGCCCTGACGCTGCTGTACGCAAACGCCGTACAGTGTGAGCCGGACGGCCAGGGCCGGGTGCTGATCCCCGCCGCCCTGCGCAAGTATGCGGGGCTGCAAAAGGCCTGCACCATCGTGGGGCTGAATACCTTTGCCGAGATTTGGGACGAGGAGACCTGGGCGGAGCGGGAGCGGAAGATGCTGGACGAGGAGGATATGGCCGCGGCCATGGACGCCCTGGCCCGGGCCCGCCGGAACCGGGGGTGAGACCCGATGGAATACACACACAAGCCCGTCCTGCTGGACGAATGCGTCAAAGCGCTGCATATCCGCCCGGAGGGGACGTATGTGGACGGCACCCTGGGCCGGGCGGGACACTCCCGGGAAATCGCGAAGCGGCTGACCACCGGGCGGTTAATCTGCATCGACCGGGACTGCGCCGCCATCGAGGCGGCACAGGAACGGCTGGGTCCCTGGATGGACCGGGTGCGGCTGGTCCACGGCAACTTCTCGGAGCTGGAAACCCTTCTGGCGGACGAAGAGGGCGTGGACGGGATGCTGTTCGACCTGGGCGTGTCCTCTCCCCAGCTGGACGACGGGTCCCGGGGCTTTTCCTACATGCAGGACGCTCCTTTGGATATGCGGATGGACCAGACCTCCCCCCTGACGGCGCGGGAGGCGGTCAACTCCTGGAGTTTGGAGGAGCTTCGGCGCGTTTTATTTGAGTTTGGGGAAGAACGGTACGCCCCCGCCATTGCCCGGGCCATTGTAAGGCGGCGGGAACAGCGGCCCATTGAGACGACCATGGAGCTGGTGGAGGTAATCAAATCCGCCATGCCCCCGGCGGCCCTGCGGGAAAAGCAGCACCCGGCCAAGCGGAGCTTCCAGGCGATCCGCATTGCCGTCAACGGCGAGCTGGACGCGCTGCCCCCCATGCTGCGCGGGGCGGCGGACAAGCTCCGCCCCGGCGGGTATCTGGCGGTCATCACCTTTCACTCCCTGGAGGACCGGATTATCAAGCGGACTTTGCGGGAGCTGGCCCATGGCTGCACCTGCCCGCCGGATTTCCCGGTGTGCGTGTGCGGGAAAAAGCCGGTCCTCCGGCTGGACAAGCCCATCACGCCCACGGCGGCGGAGGTGGAGGAAAATCCCCGGGCCAGGAGCGCCCGGCTCCGCACGGCGGAGAAACTGGACAGGCTTTAATCTCTGATTTTTACGGAAAGAACGGCGGAAAGGGGGCGGCTCCATGGCGGCGGCGGCGCGGGAAATGCGGTATCGCGGAAAACAGGCGGTTAACGGCAGCCTGGCCTACGATCTGGACTACGCGGTCCGGGAACGGGAACTGCGCCATGCGGGGGAGGCCCCAAAAGGGCGGGAGAAGGCCAGGGCAAAGGTTTACGAGGCGCCCCGCGTCCTGGTCCGGGCCCGGCAGTACGTATCGCCCCTGGCGGTTTTGAGCGTGGCGGCCATTATGGGCCTTGCGCTGCTGGTGCTGATGAACTACGTGCAGCTGACGCTGCTGTCCGCGGAAACCGTACAGCTGCAAACCCAGCTGACGGAGCTGGAGACGGAGAACGTAAGCCTCACCGCCCAATACCAGCGGATGTTCGATATGGCGTCCGTGAAGGAGGCGGCGGAGGCCGCCGGCATGTCCAAGCCCAGCGGCACGCAGATGAGCCAGCTGGATTTGTCGGCGGGGGATTCCGCCGTGGCCTACCGGCAGAAGGAGCCGGGGCTTCTGAGCCGAATCCTTTCCTCCCTCCACGGAGGGGTCTACGCGGTGGTGGAATATTTCGACTGACCGGCGCACTATAATGAGCTGACAAAACTTTCGGCCCTGACAGTATCCGGTGGGGAGCGGGAAGACAGGTCTTCTTGCTCCCTCCCTTCATAAGCGTTTCAAATCCCTGACTAGGAGGCAGCAGCATGGCAGACCGTCCCCCCAAATTTCCCGCCCTTCACCGAAAGAGCGAATCCGCCCGCCGGGCAAACCAGATCATCCGCGGGCGGACGCTGCTGATGATGCTGCTTCTGGGCGTGGGCACGTTTTTGCTGCTGTTCTGGAAGCTCTATGACCTCCAGATCAACCACCACGAGGAAATGCAGGCCCGGGCCGTCCACCAGCAGACCCGGGAGGTTTCGGTAAACGCCTCCCGGGGAACGATCTATGACAAAAACCACAACATCCTGGCCAGCTCCACCACGGCGGAGATGGTGATCATCGATCCGCTGCGGATCGACCAGTTTGTCAAAAACCAGGAGAAGGAGCAGGACGCCGCCGCCGCCCGGGCTTTGGAAAAGGGGGAGACGTATACCCGCCAGCCCATCCGGGACCAGAGCTACATCGCCCGGGGCCTAAGCCGCATCCTGGACATCAGCCAGGAGTCGATTGAAAAAAAGATGGAGAACACGGCGGCGGAGTATATCATCCTGCGCCGGAAGGTGGAGAAGGAGCTGGCCGACGAGATTCGAAGATTCGTCACCGGTGAAATCGACGAGGAGGGCAGCGAGGTTCCCAAGGACCAGCGGCGCAGCGTCACCGGGGTGCACCTGGAACCGGATTCCAAGCGGTATTACCCCTACAACGCCATGGCGGCCAACGTGCTGGGCTTTGTCAACATCGACAACGAGGGCGCCGTGGGCCTGGAGGTCAAGTACGACGGGGACCTTTCCGGAGAATCCGGCATGACCGTCTCCGCCAAGAATAACAAGGGCCAGCCCATGCTGTTCCAGTATGAGCAGTACTTTGACGCGGAAAACGGCAGCGATTTGGTGCTGACCCTGGACATCAATGTCCAGATTGCCCTGGAGAAGGGCATCGAGTCCATGCTCAGCAAGTTCGACGCCGCCAACGGCGGCACGGGCATCGTCATGAACGTGAACTCAGGGGCCATCTTAGGCATGGCCTCCTATCCCAACTACGACTCCAATCAATCCGGCGTTCTCTACGACGAGAAGCTCAAAAGCAAGCTGGAAGGGCAGCTGGCGGACATGGAGCAGAAAAAGGACAGCTACGAAAGCGAGGAGAAGTACGAGGAGGCCGCCAGCAAGCTGAAAAACGACACGCTGAAAAGCCAGTGGCGGAACAAATGCATCGACTCCACCTACGAGCCCGGCTCCACCTTCAAGCCCATCACCCTGGCGGCGGCGCTGGAGGAGGGGGTCA